>USEW01000004.1 GCA_900553845.1 uncultured bacterium | reverse complement strand
TAGAAGTCTTTATTATATTCATAATTTGATAGGAAAAGTATGCGTTATAATTAAATTATAAGAAAATAATAGATATAGTTAATCCGAATAGTTCAATACTTGATTTGGGAACAGGTGAGGGGACGTTACTTAAACTTTTGATTGATGAAAAAAAATGTACAGGGCTTGGAGTTGAAATTAATCAAAGTGCTGTCATAAAGAGTCTTGAAAAAGGTTTATCTGTTATTCAGGGCAATCTTGATGAAGGTTTAAACATGTTTGCCGATAAACAATTTGATTATGCAATACTAAATCAAACATTGCAAAGTGTTCAAAAGCCTGATTTTGTAATTGAAGAAATGTTGCGGGTTGCAAAGAAAGTTATAATAAGTTTTCCTAATTTTGCATATTATAAAGTTCGATTTTATTTGTTTTTTAAAGGTAAAATGCCAAAATCTAAAATGCTTCCATATGAATGGTATAATACTCCCAACATCCATTTGCTTACTGTTGAGGATTTCTTTGAATTTTGCAATATAAGGAATATAAAAATTCTCAATTCAATATATATGCAAAACGGGAAAAAGTGTAATTATATTAATAAAGGTCTTGCAAATGTACTAAGCGAAGAAGTAATTTTTATATGTAGTTGTTAAATATAAAAAATAAGTTATAATGTATTTATAATGGATGGTATTAATCGATATAGTTTAAATATAACAAATGATAAATCATCAAGTGCATTAACTGATGAAGCAAAACAAATTGCTTTAAAAGAACAGCAACTTATGATTAAAAATGTTGATGAATCAGAGAAGAAAAAAGCCATAAAACGAAAAACTTTTGAGGAAAACGAAAATGAAGAAAAGCTTATTATTTCATACGAATATACCGATGATAAGCAAGATGAAAGTTTTGATAATACTCGCAGTGAATTTTATAATACTGAACTTGATAAAATATATGGTAAATACGAAAAAGATGATTTACAAATTCATTTAAATGATGATGGAAAAACTGTTGAAATTGTAGATATAATTAATAATAAAATTGTTGCTACAATAGATATTGAAAATTTAAGCGATATAATTAAAAGATTAAAAATCCCAACAAGTATGTTAGTTAATAAGAAAGTATAAATTATATGAATCCGTACTTAAAAAATCAAATAGAAACGTCATCACCTGAACAAATACTAATATTGTTATATGATGGAGCTATAAAATTTTT
Source organism: uncultured bacterium (assembly GCA_900553845.1). Taxonomy (GTDB): domain Bacteria; phylum Cyanobacteriota; class Vampirovibrionia; order Gastranaerophilales; family Gastranaerophilaceae; genus UMGS1477. The sequence continues at coordinate 37,326 of USEW01000004.1, read as the reverse complement.
GAATCAAGCTAAAATTGGAATTCAAAATAAAGATATTGAATTAACTCATAATAATTTAATAAAAGCACAAAATATTATATCAGAATTAAGAGATACTTTGGATATGGAAATAGGCGGTGAATTAGCTAATAATTTATATTCACTATATAATTATTTTAACCGTCGTTTAGTACAGGCTAATATAAAAAAAGAAATTGAGCCAGTTGATGAAGTATTGGAACATTTAAGAGGGTTGCGTGATACTTGGAAGCAGGCCATTATTAAAAAAAGAGAAGAAGATAAGCTTGATGCAGCAGGACAAGAATCTCATAATGAATATTATGAAGCATAAGGAATTGGCATAAAATGGGGAATCAAGATTATATTAAATTAAAAGATGCATATACAAATCTTTTCAAATTATCACAAAAAGTTAAGGAATTTATTGATAAAGAAGACTATAACGAAGTAATGTCTGTTTTAAAAGTGAAAGATAATGTAATTGCTAAAATTAATGAACTTGTTAAAAAAGTGCCAAAAGAACTTTTTGAAAGTCCTGAAATGGTTGAATTAACTTTACCTATCCGTCAACTTGAGTTAGAAAATATTCAAAGAATCGAAACTTTAAAAGATAAAGTAGAAGAAGAATTGTCTCATTTAAAGAATAAAGCTAAACTTTTGGATGCATATTCAAGTGAAGATGAAAATAAGGGAAGTATTTTAGATTTTAAAGATGAATAAAAATAAAATTAGTAATCCAAATTTGAATATAAATGACATCTTACTATATGATTATCAACCTTTTTTAAACCTGGATTTATTGTTTTACAGGGATTAAAACAATATTTACATCTTAAATGAAAAGGGCATCCTTTTATTTTGTCATATATTGAAGGAACACTTCCATAAATTGGTTCTATTTTTTTGTCATTTGTAATTGAGGGTATCGACTCAATTAAAGCTTTTGTATAAGGATGTTTTGGTGAAACAAATATTTCAGAAGCATTTGCATTCTCAACAATTTGTCCATTATACATAACAGACACTTCATCACTATATTGAGAAACAAGAGCTAAATCATGAGTTATAAATATAATTGAAACGTTATTTTCAGATTTTAATTTTAATAAAAGCTGCATAATTTGAGCCTGGATAGTAACATCCAATGCAGTTGTGGGTTCATCGGCTATTATTATTTTAGCTTTACCAAGAAGAGCACAAGCAATAATTATCCTTTGTTTCATACCGCCTGAAAGTTGATGCGGATAATTGTTCAAACGTTCTTCTGGATTTGAAATATTGACCTTTTTTAATGTGTCAATAATAAATTCTTTTGCTTCTATTTTATTCATTTTATAATGTATATCAACAACTTCATAAAGTTGGTCAAATATTGTATAAAGAGGATTTAACGACGTCATAGGGTCCTGCGGTATAAGTGCTATTTCACGACCTCTATAGTTTCTTATCTTTTTTTCATTAAGTTTTAATAAATCTTTATTTTGGTAAATGATTTCACCGCTTGTTATTTTGCTATTTGAAGGTAAAAGTTTTAATATTGACATACAACTTATTGTTTTGCCGCTTCCTGATTCACCAACTATTGCATGGATTTTTCCGCATTTTAAATTAAAATTTACATCCTTTAAAACAGGATAAAATTTTTCGTCTACAGAAAAGCCCATATTCAAATTTTTAACTTCAAGTATTGGCATATACTTTTTATTATACTATATTATATAAAAAAATTAAAACAGACTTTTGTATAAAAAATAGTATATTTATCATCTTTTTTGTAAAACTTTAAGACTCCTTGCAAAGAGGTCCAAGGGCTGCCACTTCAAAAATAAAGCTGTTTATCCTAAATTATTGTTTTTTCTTTTTTGTATTTTTTCCAAGTTGCTATATTTGATATCGTGGTGGCAGCAAGCGCAACGCCTGAAAGGCAAGCGGCAATTATGCCACTTTTACGGTCAGGTTTTTTGTTTATTGCTTGAGATATCCCGCAAGCTATAAGTGGTCCTAAAATTGCAGTTGAGATGGCTTGTTTCGTCAACAAGTGATTCTTAACTTTCTTATCATCTGTTTTACCATAGAAATCTGAAATAGTTATACTTTAAAACTACCAATTCCCATGAACATTGTCATTAATAGTATTAAAGAATAGTCCAGCTTATGCTTATTCACCTCTTGTTTAAGTTTACCAACACCATCTGATAATATTGGCAGACTTGTAACTCCTGCAATATAAGACAATGTTGTAAGTGTACTTGATGCAAGGCTGTTTTCTATAACTAAAGTTTTTTTCTTTATATTTTTATCTGTTTGATTTTGTCTAAAACCAATATTCATATTTGGATTTATAGCTTGCATATTATCTCCTTTTAGTGTCGTCTGGCAAGACGTTTGCATTCTTGTAATGCTTTTTCACCAAGTTTTTTTGCTGACACAGAATATACTCCTGCTCTTATACAAGATTTGGCACCAGGAATGGCCGAAGCAATTTGCGAGGCACCTTCTTGAATCACTTCTGATGTTAAGTTTTTCTGCTATATATTCTGCAGCCTTTTTTCCTGAAATAGAAACCACTTCGGTAATTGGACCTTCAAAACGATTGTAATCATCCAAGTTTAAACTTTCAAATAAATCATATTTTTCTTCACGAGAAAGCCCATATATATCAGCTATTTCTCTCACCATCAATTTACGTTGGTCAGGTGATATCTTTAAAGAATCAACACCAGAACCAATAAAAGGTACAGCACCTAATGCCGCACCTGTTTGTACCAGCAGTATATGTATCAACAACTATACATGCTTTTTTCTCACGTGGTGAACTTGGTCTATCCTTAAGATCTTTTGAAACTTCATGACAAGTTGTTGTTATTGCAGAAACAGGAGCACCAACAACTTTACTTACACCTTTTACAAAGCCCTTAAAACCATGACCTTTCATTTCTTTTACTGCTTTCTCAGCTTCTCCTAAGCTTTCTGCTGGAATAGTAACAGCATCAATAGTTGCATTTAATATTCATTCACCTTTTCTTAATTCTTCTGCCAAGCAAGTTGCTTCTGCATATTTAACATTTGCCTCATCTGCCATACCAAAAGGTGAAATGTTATAAAGAGGAATGTCTGCATCTCTCATTTTTTTACATCTGGCAATATATGTTAATGTAGCAGTGTCTTTTATCCAATCGCAAAACGATCCACCAAACGAAATATCCTTTTGTGCAGCACTTTGGTTATTCATTTTCATGCCAAAACTTTGGGGACTTGATGACAGGTTTGAGCTTTTAATATTTTCAATTATTCAACTTCGTGTTGTATCCGTTTGCAGACATTTGTATCCCATAATTTATTGTTTACTTTTATTTAATTTTCATCTCACTTCTATTAAACTTTTAAATTATATTTTGTTTATATAAAAACTGTAAAAATATAACTTGCTAGTTAAATTAAACATTTTACAAAAGTTAATATTTTATATTAAATATATACAAGTTCTAGATGTAGCATAAGTTTACTATGCTGAATAAACAAGATAGTATGTAGTAAATTTTATATTTATATAGTATTATATTTTATGTAGTAGTATTAGCATGTTTAAAGGAATACAAAAATGAACAATCTAAGTTTTAACAACAATTTTATTAACAAAAATATAAAATTTCCAATTTATGAACACCGTTCAAAAGGACTTATTGCTCCTCAAATTGAACAGTACACAAAAGAACAATACGACAAAAACCAAATTTCTTTATATGAATATAAAAAAGCAGGCTTATTAAATCCAAATAGTGAAAATTCAATGACTCCAAAGTATGCAGGTTATGAAATACCATCTATTGGATTAATTGCACCTGATAAAACAAACAAAACATACAACGATGGAGTGTATGAATATCCATCCTATGGCCAACTTTAATTTGTTTGACTAAATAACTTCACCTAAAAACGGTTCTATTGCACGATTTAATATATTTAAACACTTTGCAATAACAAGACCATAATTTGTAATTGGGATATTAAGTTCATTTGCTTTGCTTATTCGGCTTAATATCTCTTTTTTATTTGTCATACATCCACCACATTGAATAATAAGGGAATATTTTGAAATATTATCTTCAAAACCTTTTGCAACGTGGTAATCAAAATTAAGTTTTTTGTTTGTATATTTTTGAAGTAATTTGGGTATTTTTTCCCTCGCTATGTCGTCTTTTATAGGATGATGCGTACAGCTTTCATATATTAATATATTATCATTATCCTTTAAATTATCGACTGCATTGGCACCATAATAAAAAGTTTTTAAATCACCTTTATTTCGTGCAAATATAATTGAAAAAGAGGTGAGCAAAATATTTTTTGGAACAATTTGAGAAACTTCCTTAAAAGCCTGACTGTCGGTTATTACAATTTTTGTATTTTCTTTTAAATCATTTAATAAACTCTTCAATTGAGTTTCTTTAACAACATGTGCTTTTGCATTTAGATCTAAAATACTTCTTATTGTCTGCACTTGAGGAAGAATAATACGACCTTTTGGGGCTTCCTTATCAATTGGAACAACAAGAACAACATCATCATCTTCCCCTATTATTCCATCAAGCACGTTTGTTGTTGGGATTAAATCATCAGGCACATTTTCAATAATTTTTGCTTTTAATAAAGAAGTAATATTTTCAACTTTTTCACAACTTATAGCAAGCGGATTTTTTGAAAATTGTTCAATTTGGTTAAGGGTTGAAACGGTAGGCGATTTAATATCACATTTGTTTATAACAGTAAAGAAAGGTATTTTTTTCTGTTCAAACATTTTGCACAAATCAATTTCAAAATTACCAAATCCATAATAATCAGTCACAAGAATTGCAAAGTCGGTACGATGAAGAACATCTAAAGTCTTTTTAATTCTTAACTCACCTAAACTTCCAACATCATCAATGCCGGCTGTATCAATAAATAAGCAAGGACCCAAAGGTAACAGTTCCATTGATTTTTCAATAGGGTCGGTTGTTGTTCCTAAAGTATCAGACACTATTGACATTTTTTGACCTGTAAGTTTGTTTAACAAACTTGACTTTCCAACATTACGTCTTCCAAAAACACCAATATGAAGTCTATTTCCTTTAGTTGTTCCATACATATTCTTACATCTCCAAAAGAATTTTTATTGTATCTTTTTCCTTATTTTTTTCAAACCCCAAAATTGCTTCATCAAAACTAAGTTTTGATGAAATAAGTTTTGAAAAATCAATAATATTTTTTTCCATAAGCCTTAAAGCAGGGGCAAATTGACCGCAGCGAGAACCAAGAACAGTTATTTCATCAATAACTATTGGTGCTAAGTTTAGTTCCTTGCCTGTTGCAATAGTACTTTTTAAAACCAAAATACCACGTGGTTTTACAAGATTTATTGATGTTTCAAACCCGCTTACGCGGCCCGTAGCTTCAACAACAACATCAAAAGACTTGTTGTTTACTTGTGTTAGATTTTCCAAAAGCATTGTTTTTACATTTTGTTCTTTTGCAATATCAAGTTTATTTTGGTGTTTTCCAATTAAAGTAACATCAATATTAGATGCATCTAAAGCAAGGGCTGTAATAAGTCCTAATTTGCCATCACCTAATACACAAACTTTTTCATATGGTTTAATATGCAATTGTTCCAAAATTTCTAAAGCAGCTGCCAATGGCTCAACAAAAACAGCAGTTTCATCACTTATGTTTTCACTCACTTCAAGTAAGTTTGATAAAGGCAATGTTACATAATCAGCAAAACAACCATCTTTGTTAAATATTCCCAAAGTTTGACGGTTTGGACAATGTCGTTCAAGTTGTTTTGCACAATAGTCACAATTTTTACAACCTAAGTTTATTTCACCAACAACTCTTTTTCCAAGCAAACTTTTATCGTCACCATTAATTTCTTCAACAACACCAACAAACTCATGACCAAGTATACCATTATATCCCATATAACCTTTTGTAATTTCATAATCAGTATTACATATTCCAACAAGTTTCACTTTTATCAAGGCTTCATTTATTTTGGGGACGGGCTTTGCATAATCATTTTTTAATTCAAGTTTATTATTAAATACTAATGCTCTCATTTTTTATAACACTCCTTTTGTTGATGAAATTTTGTCTTTATTTTCGTTGCTTATTTTAACTGCTATTTTTAAAGCTTCACCAAAAGCTTTAAAAATACTTTCAATAATATGATGCGGGTCTTGTCCTTCAATCATTTTTATGTGAATGGTTGATAAAGAAGAGGAAACAAAACTTTGAAAAAAATGTGGAAGAAGTATAGTTTCAAAATCACTAGTTTTATATTGTTTTATACCGACATTTATTTTTGAAAAAGCACGTCCTGAAAAATCAATAGCAACAAGCGATAAAGCCTCATCCATTGGCAAAATAACGCTTCCATATCGATTTATTCCCCGTTTATCACCCAATGCTTCTAAAATAGATTTTCCAAGTGTAATCCCGACATCCTCAACAAGATGATGTTGATTCCCGTCAAGTGAATTTGCTTCAATTTCCAAATCAATGCCGCTTCTTAAAACCACCTGGTCAAGCATATGATTAAAAAATCGAATCGGTGTTTTTATTTTTCCTACACCATTTCCGTCAAGGTTTAGTTTTATATTTATATCTGTTTCATTCGTTTTGCGTTTTTTTTCAACTTGTCTCATTTTAATTAATACCCACTTTCAATATTATTTTTTAAATATTCTAATATCTCATTTGCATTATTTAACACTTCATTTGCTCCATAATTAAAAAGTATATCTTTATTGTTATGAGTGTTAATACCAAGTGATGTACAGCAGTAATTATAACTTTGATTGAACTTTTTAGCACATATTATATCAGAAGCACTATCACCTAAATAAAATAATTTATCCGTCATAATACCATTAAGTATTTTTGTCAGCCCCAAAATATCAGGTTTTTGTTTGTGATATGGCAAATCGTCCATTGTTATTTTATAATCAAAATATTTATCTATTTTAAAATGATTTAAAGAATGATTAGCCTCAAGTTTAGGACGACCTGTAAATAAAGCAATGTGGTAATTTTTTGATAATTCTTTTAATACATTTTCACAAATAAGCAAAGTTTCATTGTTTATAACACCTTGTCCTTTATCCCAATAGATAGATTGGAATTTTTGAATTATGTCATCTTTATTTATATCAAATCCTGCATTTTTTATTAAATATTGAGTCAAATCCCAATCGTTATTAAGTTTTCCTGTATTTTTTGCTTTAATTATTTCATTTTCATCAAGTTGAACACCAACAAAATGTTTATAAGTTTGCTTGATAGCTGTTTTATAAGAATTTGAAACATCAATCAAAACACCATCCATATCAAAAACTATTGTTGGTTTTATTTTTATTATTTCCTTTATTTTGTTAAAACCTACATCATTTGGTATTGTGATTCTAATATTATTTTTTAAAAATTCATTTTCAAATTTTTTAACAAGAATATTATTATTTTTTAATTTTTGATAAACAAATTGTGATTTATCACCAAAATCACATAATAAAAAATTAGCAAAACTTTTATATGGTTTAAAATCTTGATTTTGAAATAAATCAAATAATTCATTTTTAACTAAATTAATTTTGTTTTTAACTTGATAAAAATGTTGTGAGTCATTTAAAGCATATATAGCAGCTTTTGTAGCTATTGAATTTACTGAATAAGGGCTTATTACTTTTTTCAAATTTAGAATATTAGAAGGATTTGAAAAAACGACTCCCAATCGCAATCCTGCAAGCGCAAAATCCTTTGACATTGATTTTATAACAACAACATTACTATATTCTTTTATTAAATCAATATAACTTTTTTCACAATAATTTGCATAAGTTTCATCAATCACAACAAGTTTATCACTTGCATAGTTTAATATTTGATTAATAGTCTTTTCATTAATTATGTCGCCTGTCGGGTTATTTGGTGTCGTCAAATGAACAATTTTAATAGAATCGTTGGTTTTTAATTGATTAAAAAAATCATCAACTGGAAACTCCCATTTCTTTTTATAAGGTATTTCAATAAAATTTGCGCCAACAATTTGAGTATAAATTTTGGGCATTGAAAATGTTGGATAAACCGTTAAAACTGAATCATTTTGGGACAAATAAGTGTTAAAAACAGTTGATATTGCTTCATCAGCCCCATTTGTAAGGAGTATTTCATCTATTTTAACATTATAAAAATTAGAAAAAGATTCTAATGTTTTGCCATAAAATGGATAATAAAATATATCTTTTAATGACAAATTTTTAATGCACTTCAAAACCTCAGGCGAAGGACCATAACAGTTTTCATTTGAATCAAGTTTATAGTCACAATCTTTTGGTTCAAATAAAGGAACATTATAACTTTCTATATTTTTAATAGTCTCTTTAGGATTAATAAAAATACAACCTTTCCCTTCTAATAATCTACTTTATTTTATAATCAACATTAACGCTTGCATGAACTTTTATTGATTTGGGTTCAATAGGTGTAGTAGTACTATTGCTTGCACTTTCTTCCGAATCAGCACTTGCTCCCATTGACATAGACCTTGCCAATTTTGCATTTGCATATGTTGCATAATTTGAAGAGTTTTGAACGTAACAGTTAGAATTAACTTTACTTACACCATTTATTTGCAAATTCAAACCTTTTGCTATAATATTAGCTCTAATTTTTGTGTTGTTTATAGCATCAGGCAATAATTCATTGCACATATTTTGTTCGTTTTCAACATCAAAAGTTACATTATTTATTTTTGCTGCTCCGTTATTTATTGCTAAATCAATAATATTACCTGTTTTTTCAAGATCTTTCAATTTAACAAGAATAGTATTTCGACAGGTATATGAAACAATATTACGTCCGTTGTTTCCATAGTTTGGATACACAACAAAATTTATTGTACTTAACTTATCGCCCTTTGATGTGTTCAATTTTGTATTTAATGCACTTATAATTTTTTTTGTTGTTGTTTTATTTTCTTCACTTGCCTTTAACGAATTTTTATCTGTTGTTTCAACTGATATTGAAATATTAGCATAATCAGGCATAAACTCTTTTTCAACTTCACTAAATGTAGATATTATGCCATTTGCAACATTAACAACCGGATTTGAAATCGCACAGCTAGTTAACAGTATGCTTAAAGTACCTAATACAACTAATGATTTTTTCATATCTAATTTCCTCTTATTTATCTCACTTAATTATTACTCTTTTATTTTTGTGCATTATCAGCTTCACTTTGTTTTAAATTTTCTTTAATAGCTGCTTGTTGTTTTTCATCTTTTAGTTTTTGCATAAGATTTTTCATGAATCTGTCATCTTTTGGATTAATTTTTTGAAAGCTGATAAATGATTTGTTGGTATGAACTACATATAATGAAAGTGCAATTATTGCCCATAATAAGACACCATGAATCATTTCCATTTTTGGCATTTGGTAAAAATAATTAGCTATTGCATTCCAAATATGCATGCATGCCCAGGAAGGGAAAAATACAAACCCGGTTACTAGACAACATATACAAAATATTACAAAAATTAGACCTCGTAAACCATTTATTTTTAGAACTTTCATTTATTTTTTTTTACCTTTTCCTTTTATCTCACTTTAATTTTAAATTTTATTTTTATTTTAAAGCATGTTATTAAACTCGTTTTCATTTAATATTATAACATGTAAATTTAAAGCTTTATCATATTTTGACCCTGGGTTTTCTCCACAGAGAAGATATGATGTATTTTTACTTACCTGCGATGACACTTTACCACCATTTTCTTTTATTTTTTCTTCATAATAGTTACGTTTTTGGCTTAATGTGCCTGTAATTACAAATGTTTTATCTTTAAATTTATCTGAAACAGATGAATTTGTGTTTTCTTCAAATGTTATACCCAATTGTAACATACTTTTTACTATATTTAAATTGTAGTCGTTTTTAAACCATTCATAAACGCTTTTGGCAATTTTATCGCCAACTCCCTGAATTTGTGCAAGCTCATCATATGTTGCATTTTCTATTTTATCCAAAGTATTAAACTCACTAACAATAAGCAAGGCAGTTTCTTTTCCTACATGTTTTATGTTTAATGCAGTTAAAAATTTGGCAATAGTTGTATTTTTACTTTTATTAATTGCATTTAGCAAGTTTGTAGCTGTTTTTTCTTTGACTAAATTTAATTTTAAAAAGTCATCATATTTAAGTTTATAAAAATCATCATAAGTTTTTATAAGCCCTAAATTATAAAGCTGCCTAACGATTTGAGAGCCCATTCCATCAATATCCATTCCATTTTTTGATGCAAAAAATTCTAATTTTGCAATAATCTGCTGCGGACAAAAGATGTTGCTACAGTAAAAATTCACTTCATTATCAGGTTTATTTAAAAGGGTATTGCAAGAAGGACATTTTTGCGGCAAGTCAATTGGGATTATTTCATCTGTATGATTTGCACCAATCACCTTTGGTATTATTTCAGCAGCTTTTTTCACTAAAACTTTGTCACCAATTGATAAATCAAGCCGTTTTATTTCGTCAAAATTATGTAAACTTGCTCTTTTAACAATAGTCCCTCCCAATGAAACAGGCTGCATTATTGCAACTGGAGTTATTGCACCTGTTTTGCCAATATTATATTCAATATCCAAAAGTTTTGTCCAAACTTTTTCAGGCGGAAATTTATAAGCTGTTGCCCATTTTGGCGCACGTGAAGTATAACCTAAATCATCTTCATAATTAAGTTCGTTTACTTTAATAACAATTCCATCGGTTGCATAATCTAGTTTGAACCGTTCATTTTCCCAAAAGTTACAAAAATCAATTATTTCCTCAATGTTGCGACAAAGTTTTCTATTATTATTTACTGAAAATCCAAGTGATTGAAGTAAATCTAATGTTTGATAATGTGTTTTTATTTCATTTTTACTTTCAATAATGGCTGCATATGAAAAGAAGCGAAGTTCACGTTTTTTTGTAATATTTGAATCTAATTGTCTAATCGATCCGCTTGCAGCATTACGAGGGTTTGCAAAAAGTTTTTCGTTGTTTAAGGTTTGTTGCTCATTTAATTTTTCAAATGAAGAAATAGGCATATAAACCTCACCGCGTACATCAATATCAAAAGGTTGTGGAAGTTTATGGGGAATATTAGTTATTGTCAACAAGTTTTGTGTAATATCTTCTCCCACAAACCCGTCACCTCTAGTTGCGCCTATTTCCAGTAGACCGTTTTTATATGTTAAAGCGCAGGCAAGACCATCTATTTTTAACTCTGCAACGAAACTTACTTTGCTATTTTCACCTAAATCTTTAATAGTTTTCTCAACCCATTTTTTAAGCTCGTCAATATCATTTGAATTATCAAGTGAATAAAGCCTATATATATGCTTATGTTCCTTAAATTTTTTTGACCTTTCGCCTGAAACTTTATTGGTGATGTTTTCTTCTTTTTTATAATCAGGATATTTTTCCTCTAACTCTTTTAATTCACGATAAAGTTTATCAAAGGTAGCGTCATCAATAAGAGGAGAGTCTTTTTGATAATATGCTTCGTTATATTTTTTTATTTGATTTCTTAATTTGTCTATTTTATGATATACTTGATTTAAATCCATGCTTTTTTCCACCTGATATTATTCTGTGCAAAATTGATTGGTTAGTAAAAATAAAAATGTATTAAAATTATACTTAAAGAATATTTTAATTTCAACGAATGAAAAAAAAAATAAAAATGGGATTAGTAAATTTATTAATAAAAATTAAGAACAAAACAAGCCGTTTTAAAAGACGCAGTTATTTTACCACTCCTTCTCATCATATGGGAAGATTTATAATGCCCAAAATGAATGATATTTTGGGAGATTCTTTTTATAATTGTGATGTTTCTGAAATTGAGGGTATAAAAAATTTTGAAGGACCTCAAAAGCAACTTGCACATTCCCAGGAAAACGCAAGTGAAGTTTATGGGACAAAGGCTACGTTTTATTTGACAAATGGGTCAACGTCAGGGATTCTGGCTTCAATGTTAACTATTTTGCGACCTTATGATAAGGTTTTGGTGGCCAGAAATTGTCATAAGTGCGTTTATTCGGGTCTTGTTCTAACAAATGCATTGCCAATATGGATTATGCCAAATTATAATGAAAACTGGGGTATTTATGAATATGTAAATCCAAATATTATTGAGCAGTTTCTTGAACTTCATTCTGATATAAAAGCTATAATAATAACGTCACCAAGTTATTATGGCGCATTATCTGATGTTGAAAAAATAGCAAGAATTGCACGTGAAAGAAACGTATACTTGATTGTGGATGAAGCACATGGGGCTTTATATAAATTTGACAAAACAATTGGAACATCAGCTTTGGATGTGCAAGCTGATTTTTGTATCCAGTCGCTTCATAAAACAGCAGGTGGCATAAACCCGACAGCTTTACTTCACATAGGTTTTGAGTCTAAAATTGATGTTAATGAAGTTCAAAAGTCATTGGATTTAATATCAACAAGCTCACCATCTTATCCTATGCTTGCTTCAATTGAAGCTAATATTGATTTTTTAAATTCAAAAAAGGGGAAAGCCAAAATTGCCAATCTTGTTAATGATATTGAGCGGTTTAAAAAGCGTATTTTAAAATTTAAAAACGTTCATATTTATTCGCAAAATAATGATATTACCAAGATTTTAATTAAAATTGATGGTTTTACCGGATTTGAAATATCGGATATTTTATTAAATAGGTTTAATATTGAAGATGAAATAGCAAATGAAAAAAGCATTCTGTTTGTTTGTGGAATTGGCACTACTTCAAGAAAATTAAATAAACTTTATAATGCATTAAGAAAAATATCGAAAATGAAATTAAATGTTAAAGAATGCGATGAAACTATAGCACAAGAAAAACAGGTTTATCCGGTTATGAAATATACACCATTTATGGCAAAACTTTTACATGGTATTGAAAAACCATTAATAGAATCATTGGGTTGTGTTTCAAAAAGTGCAATAATCCCATATCCGCCTGCTTCACCATTATTACTACCTGGTGAAGTAATTCAAAAGTGGCATGTTGATAATATAAATGAAGAATTTATTGAAGTTGTTGCTGAATAACAAGTATTCTTATTTGCTTTAAAACTTTTATTTATGCTAAAATATAATAAAGAGTAAAAAATATAATTTAATGGGAGAGTAAAAATTGAGTCAACAAAATCTCTTTGAAGATGGAAAAATATTACCAGTAAGCATTCGTGATGAAATGAAACGTTCATATATAGACTATGCAATGTCAGTTATTGTTGGACGTGCGTTGCCAGATGTACGTGACGGTTTGAAACCTGTTCACCGCCGTATACTTTTTGCCATGAATGAACTTGGAATGACGCCTGATAAGCCTTATAAAAAATGTGCAAGAATAGTAGGGGAAGTTCTTGGTAAATATCATCCACATGGTGACTCTTCTGTTTATGAAGCTTTGGTGCGTATGGCTCAAGATTTTGCAACTCGATATCAAACTATCGATGGTCATGGCAACTTTGGTTCGGTTGATGGTGATAGTGCTGCAGCTATGCGTTATACAGAAGCACGTATGAATAAAATTACAACATCAATGTTGGCTGATATTGATTGTGAAACTGTTGACTTTGGACCCAATTTTGACGGTTCATTGGCTGAACCAACCGTTTTGCCTGTTCGACTACCTATGATGCTTTTAAATGGTGTTTCAGGTATTGCTGTTGGTATGGCGACAAATATTCCTCCTCATAATGTATGCGAAATTGTTGACGGCACTATAGCTTTAATTGATAACCCTGAAATTACTGTAGATGGCCTTATGCAGCATATTAAAGGACCTGATTTTCCAACTGCTGCTACTATTATTGGTCTTAACGATATTAAAAAGGCATATGAAACAGGTCGTGGTTCAATAAAAATGCAAGCTGTTGCAAATATTGAAGAAATACCAGGCGGCAACGGTCGACAAGCTAGAACTGCAATAATAGTTACTGAACTTCCTTATCAAGTTAATAAAGCACAGTTAATTGAAAAAATAGCAGAATTGGTGCGGGATAAAAAAATAGATGGAATATCAGACTTACGTGATGAATCTGACCGAGATGGTATGAGAGTAGTGATTGAGTTAAAACGTGATGCAAAGCCTGATGTTGTTAAGAATAACTTGTTTAAATTCACTCAACTTTCAGCATCGTTTGGTGTAAATATGCTTGCGCTTGTTGGCAAACAACCAAGGCTATTGAACCTCTACGAAGTATTGAATGAATTTGTTGAACACCGTGTTGAAATTATAACAAGAAGAACAATATTTTTCTTGAAAAAAGCTAAAATGCGTGCTCATATATTAGCTGGTTTAATGATAGCGCTTCAAAATTTGGATGAAGTGATTGAATTAATCAAAAAATCAAAAACTACAGAAGAAGCTCGTGTAGGATTGATGTCTCGTTTTGGGCTTGATGTTGACCAGGCTAATGCAATTTTGGAAATGCAATTAAGAAAATTAACCGGTTTGGAACAGAGCAAAATTAAAGAAGAGTATGATGAATTAAAACGTAAAATTGCAGAGTATGAAGCAATTCTTGCAGATAGACAAAAGGTTTTAAATATTATAAAGGACGAGTTAAAAGAAGATAAAGAAAAATATGGTGATGAACGTCGCACACAAATATTGCCCGAGGCAAACGAGATAACTATTGAAGACTTAACACCAAATGTACCAATGGCTGTATTTATAACCCGTCAAGGTTATTTAAAGCGCATATCTTTGGATACATTTGAACGACAAAATCGTGCTTGCCGTGGTAAAGGCGGAATGAAAACAAAAGAAAATGACGATGTTGAACATTTCTTTACTGCAAAAATGCACGACAAAGTATTGTTCTTTAGTTCAAAAGGTGTATGCTATAGCTTAAATGTATATGATTTTCCCGAAGGTTCACGCCAGTCAAAAGGATTGCCTGTAATTAACCTGCTTCCTATTGAGCAGGATGAACAAATTACAGCAGTTGTTCCTGTATCAAGTTTTGAAGAAAACAAAAACTTGATAATGCTTACAAAAATGGGTTATATTAAACGTATATCACTTGATACATTTAAATCAATTCGACGCAATGGTATAATTGCAATCGGCTTAGAAGATGAAGACTCATTATGTTGGGTTAAAGAAGCTAAAGACAATGAAGAAGTGTTGATTGGTACGTCTTCGGGTATGGCTATAAGATTTGCTATTAACGATTTACGACCTTTAGGCAGAAGTGCAAGAGGTGTAAATTCTATGAAACTTAGAAGCGGTGACACAATTATAGGCTGCGATATTGTACCTCGTGATTATGATGCTGATTTACTTGTCGTTACATCTGATGGTTTTGGTAAACGTTCAAAATTGTCAGAATTTAGACCGCAAAATCGCGGTGGTTTAGGGTTAATTGCAACTAAGTTTAAAACTTCAAAATCACGTCTTGTTGCTTTAACAATTGTTGCTGAAAACGATGAAATTATGGTTGTAACCGCTAATGGTATTGTTACACGTATTAAAGCAAGTGATATATCACGTCAAGGACGTCCAGCAACAGGTGTTAAAATACAAAGTCTTGATAACAATGACCAGGTTGTAGGAATTAATAAAATTGTTGACCCAGATGAATCAACCTGTGATCAACTTGAAAAAGCTTTTTTAGATGGTGAAAATATAAGTTCTAAAATTGAAAATGAAGACATAAACTCAAAACAAACTTCACTTTATGATAATAATGAAATAAATGAATAATTTGAATAAATAAATTATTTTTTTGAAACGAATTTATTGTCACGAATATAGAATCGCCAAGGATAATCCACTGCTTTTTTTATCCCTATGCGTGTAGTTGTAACTATTTCATTTTCATTAATTGGAAAATTAGCGTATTCAAGCCAAAGAGGTGAGTTTTTATCCAGCAAATTAACTTCGTTTAATTCTTTTGTTATATTAAATGCTTTACATAATAGCCCGGGTCCTTTGGTTTTTAATGTAATATTATCAGACATTGGCTCCAAAGCTCTTATTAAAACAGCACAGCCTATGCCTTCTTTTTCGGTAACTACATTAACGCAATGATACATTCCATAAGTCATATAAACATAGGCAATGCCTGAAGATTTAAACATTGTAGATGACCGTTTTGTTTTCCCACAAAATGAATGTGAAGCAGGATCATCCTCACAATATGCTTCGGTTTCAACGATTTTACCACGGAATATTTCACCACTATCATTTTTACGGCATAAAGTGCAGCCTAAAAGTTTTTTTGCTAAATTAATTGTTGTGTCGTCAAAAAAAGTCTTACTGATTATCATTATAAATAAAGTTCCTAAACTGAAGGGCTTGTGATAGGTGTTTTGAACTTATTATATCATCATTTGATAAATCGGCAATCGTTCTTGTTATTTTTAAAAGTCTATCATAAGCACGTCCTGAAAGTTGGAATTTCGCAATAGCCATTTTTAAAATAGCTTGACAATCATCTGACATTTTGCAAAACTTTTTAACAAGTTTTGGAGTCAACTGTGAGTTTGTTAATATACCATAATCTTTATACCTATCTTCCTGAATTTTACGTGCTTTTATAACACGCTTACGAATTTTACTTGATGATTCAGTTTGAGCTTCATTATAGTTAGTAAGTTCATCAACTGTCAAACGCGGAACTTCAATTTGAATGTCAATTCTATCAAGCAAAGGACCTGATAAACGGGAACGGTATTTTTTTATTTGAAATTCACTGCAGGTGCATTTTTTTTCTTTATCACCTAAAAAACCGCAAGGACAAGGGTTCATTGCAGCAAGTAACATAAAATCACTTGGATATTTGACGCTTGTTTGCGCTCTTGAAATTGTAACTTCGCCATCTTCCAAAGGTTGCCTTAAGACTTCCAATACATTACGTGGAAATTCAACTATTTCATCCAAAAACAGAACTCCACGATGTGCTAACGTTATTTCACCTGGTTTAGGGTTTGAACCTCCTCCAATAATGCCAATAGATGATGCAAGATGATGAACTGCTCGAAAAGGTCGCTTGTATATAAGCGGTTTATCTTTATGTAAAAGTCCTGATACTGAATATATTTTTGTTAACTCAATAGCTTCATTCAATGTTAAAGGAGGTAATATTGAGTTAAAACATTTCGACAACAACGTTTTACCTGAGCCCGGTGACCCTACCATAAGCAAATTATGTCCGCCTGCAGCGGCTATTTCCATTGCCTTTTTTGCCATTGTTTGACCTTTTACATCTTTAAAATCATAAACACTTAATTCGTTATCATTTTCTTTAAGTTCATTTAAATAACTTTTTATATCAATTTTAAAAGCGGAAACTGGTTTATAATTCACATGTTCTTTTAAAAAATTATACACAACCTCAGCTAAAGTCTTAACAGGAAATATTTTAACATTATCAATTATTGCAGCTTCAATACGATTTTCATATGGAACAAAAATTTTATCAATATTCAGTTCCTTTAATCCGCTAACAATAGGTAAAATACCATTAACTGGTCTTATTGAACCGTCAAGTGACAATTCGCCAATAAAAGCTGTGTTTTTTAAATCGTCTTCATTTATCAAACCGTCTTTAGCAAGTATCCCAATGGCAATTGGCAAATCATAATTTGTGCCTTCTTTTCTTATATCAGCAGGTGCAAGGTTTATAATAATTTTTTTTGTGGGAAACGTAAACCCTGAATTTTTTATTGCACTTCTTACCCGTTCCTTTGCTTCTGATACTGCAGCATCAGGCAACCCCACAATTGTTACGCCGGGTAGTGAGTTATTTGTATCTGTTTCCACAAGAATTTTATAAGCATCAAGACCTATTACAGTCGATGTTAATATATTTGATACCACTTTTTCAATACTTCTTTTCTTTTTTTTGTTTATAGTTACTTATTATTTATGTTTGAGGTGCAAAAATTAGCACCACATTTCGTCCATCCATCGATGGCTGTTTTTCAACGACAATAGGGTCGTTTTTTAAGTCTTCAATAAAGCGATTAGCTAAGTCAAAAGCAAGTTTGCTATGCTGCATTTCACGACCGCGAAGCATAACAGCAACTTTTACTTTGTTACCTGCTTCAATGAATTTGCGGATATTTTTTATACGTACATTATAATCATGAATATCTATTTTATAACGTATTTTAACCTCTTTAACTTCAACAATATGTTGTTTTTTCCGTGCTTCTTTAGCTCTTTTTTCGGTTTCGTATTTATATTTTCCATAATCCATTATTTTAGCAACAGGCGGTTCTTGCCCGGGTGATACTACAACTAAATCCAAATCTTTATCTCGTGCCATACCTAAAGCTTTTGAAGTAGCAACAACACCATGGTTGTGGCCAGTATCGTCTATTAATCTTACTTCTTTAGATTGTATTCTCTCATTTATCGGCACACTTTTATCACGACCATTGTTTTGATAGTTATTATTAATTGTTGTATCTCCTTTTACCTATTTTTATATATACTGATATTAAAATAAATTTCCTTTTTTGGCAAGTGTTTTTATATGACAGGCTGCGGATTCTACCCTAAAGAGAACGCTGAAGTGAAGCCTTGAAAAGGCATGAAGTCGAATAGCATTAACAATTAACCACATATAATATTTATCTAAATTATAAAGTTATAAATAAAAAAATGATAAAAGTATCAGTCTTTTAAAATAAAATCTTTTAAAACAACTGCATTGTTGTTATTCTCATCTTTTGCAGCATAAAGCAAAGTCACGTTGTTTTCTTTTAGCAAATTTTTGATATTTTTAACTTCATCGTTTGAGCCTAATTCTTCTTTATATTTTTTTTCAAACTCTTTAAATTTTGAAGGGTCATGGTTAAACCATTTGCGAAGTTCATTTGAAGGTGCAATATCTTTTAGCCAATATTCATAATGAAGCTTATCTTTTTTTAAACCTCTTGGATAAAGTCTATCAACAAGGATTCTTATACCATCAGTTTTTGACGGTTTTTCATATACTCTTTTTATTTTTAATTCATACATATTATAAGTATAATGCTTATAATATGTTTTATAAAAGCTCCAGAGGGATATATTAGTTTAGTACTTCATAAAAACTACTACAAATAAATTATCTTTAAAGCATATAAAGTAATATTGTTAAATGAGCAAGGAACATTAGTAAATATTTTACAAAGTTAATTATATCAATATTTTAGCCAATAGGTGTAGATCTTAAAATTGACCCAATGCTTTTAAAATTTACTCCCCCCGATTGATGAGACATCGTTTGAGAAGAGGTAATATCAATAATGTGAAAAGATGAATTTAGGGGTAATAACACTTCAAACAAAAAGGGGGAGTATAAAATATGAGAAGAAATGCTACTTTTAAGAAAAAAGCTCGGTTGGTTATTGTTGATGACAATCTTGACCATTTAAATGGTATTCGAGAGCTTATTACGCTTGAAAGCGATTTTGATGTTGTTGGAACAGCCTCAAGCGGGTCAGTTGCAATAAGCCTTATAAAAAAATACAATCCTGATATTGTTTTAATGGATATAAATATGCCTGAAAAAGATGGTTTGTCAACAATATCTGAAATTTCAAAAATGGACTTGGAGGTAAACGTTATTGCATTAACAGGCTATGATGATCCTGATTTAATTTACCGTGCTATGAAACTTGGAGCAAAGGGTTATATTTTAAAAACAATGGCATCGGCACAATTAATTTATGCTATTGAAGAAGTTTCTCAAAACAAAATATATTTACCGCAAACTTTATCATCAAAATTCTTTGATTATTTCCAACAGTTGGTTAAATCAAAAGAAACACCTGTTATAAGCGATGAAGAAAATCTTCTTTCATACTTAACACAGCGTGAAAATGAGGTTTTGGAATTGTTAACCCAGGGTGTAACATATAAAGGTGTTGCTCAAAAATTGTTTATCTCTGAAACTACTGTTAAAACGCATGTTAATAACATATTTCAAAAACTTCAAGTTAACGACCGCACACAAGCAGTTCTTTATGCACTAAACAATGGTTTTTGCACAAACAAAAAGCACTCAAAAACACTAGCAGCTTTATAAATAGGTAAATTTGGTAATAAGATTGATTGAGGAAAATAAACTAAAATGAATGCGCAATCGCTTAATGAAATAAAACATTATATATATGGAGAAAAAGTTCAAGGGTTAAGTTTTCAAACAGTTAATTCAGTTGTTAAATCAACTTTAACACCTGTTTTAAATATACAAGATAAAAGAAAATCTCTTGTTTTAATCCGTATGAATGATACATCAAAAGTGAAAAGCGTGCTTCGTCGTTTGGAATTTGCAAATGCTGATATATTTTCATTTTGCGAAAATGAAGATTTAGCAAATTTTCCAAATCCTGTTAAAAACGATGTTTATAATGACCTTGAATTTGTAATTGTAGTTGCATCACGTTATTGTTCTTGCATTATGTGGTTTAATGACGGTTTAAATCTAAATGAAAGTTGCCAAAGTTATATTGTTTTAAATTCTCGTAATATTCGTGATATTTTAAAATTTATTTCATCAAATTCAAATCTTGATTTTACATCATATTGGGATAAGTTGACACCTGAACGTCGTGCTAATGAAAATTTGAATGATGCTATTAATTCAATTATAACAATGACAAATACCGCCAATAACGAGCTTATGGTAAATACTATTGAAAACAGCCAGCTTGGTGATTTAGAAAAGAAAATAAGTACTTTTAAAGAAAGTATTCATGAGGTTAATAATTATATTTCAATAATAAATCTCAACTCACAAATCCTATTAAAGCGACTTGAAAATGAAACACATGACAAGCAAGGAGCCTTAAACGATTATACTTATAACACACTTTCAACAATAAAAAAAGCTGCAAATGATATGATAATGTTGCTCGATAAAATTAAAAATGAAAGTGATATAAATTTAAAAGAACAGAATTTATATAATTTTGTGCATGAAATTGTTGATTTTATGGGTAATAAATTTGAAGATAACAATATAAGTATAAATATAGATATAGATAAGAAAAAAATAGCCGTTTTTGATGAGTTATTAACAAAGAATGTTATGTACAATTTGTTAAATAATAGTATTGATAGCTTGGAAAATAAAGATAATAAAAAAATAAGTATAACATTTAACGAAAATAATAATATGGTATTATTAAATGTTAAAAATAATGGTGAAATTATAAACGAAGAAGATTTTGAAAAGATTTTTATTAAAGGTTATACAACAAAAAAACAAGGTTCAGGCTTAGGTCTTGCTGTTTCAAGAGAAAATATGCAAAAACAAAATGGTGATTTAAGGATTGTAAAAAGTAATAATGATGAAACAGTATTTGAACTTAAATTAATGAAATAAAGAAAAATCATAAAAATTCCTTTTAATGGGGTATGTAAGAAGGAGGAATATAAAATGGACTTTACATCATCAAATAAAATAGAAATAACAAAATTGGCGCTTGATGGTTTGTATGAACGTCAAAGGGCAATAGCAGCCAATACGGCAAATGTAAATACTCCAAATTACCAAAGAAAAGATGTTGTTTTTGAAGATAAATTAAACGATATAATAAATAGAGAAGAACTTAAAAGTGAAATAAAACAAGCAAATAGTTTAGTTGTTAAAAATCAAAATTATAAGCCCATTGATAAACTTCTTGAGAAAACGAATGGAGAGGATGTAAAAGCATTTTTAGAAGAGGATAATTATTCCCAATTTAAAGTTGAAACATTAATGGATATGTCAAAATACGATAGTGAAAACGGCAATAATGTGATACTTGAGAAAGAAATGATGGATATGACAGAAGCTGCTATGCGATATAATATTTTGTCAACACTTCAAGGTCGTAATTTTTCAGGGTTACAAAGTGTAATAAAAGGTGAGTGAGGTAAATACAACTAATGAGTTTTGATATATTTAAAACATGCGCATCTGGGATGTATGCTCAAAAGACAAAAATGGACACGATTGCAGCCAACATGGCAAATATTAATACAACGAGAAAAGATGACGGTTCAATTGGTCCTTATGTAAAAAAGACTGTTACATTTAAAGCTATTTATGAGAATCAAACACCACCAAGGGATGATATAGCGTTTCCAACTGGAGCAAATCAGGTAAGGTTTAATAGTGAAGATGGTAATTTATCACTTCGGGGCGGGATATCATATGACCAAAATAAAATAGCAAAAGGTGTTGAAGTCCAAACGATTGAGGAGTCGAAAAATCCTTACAAAACAGTATATGACCCATCCCATCCTGATGCAGATGAAGAGGGATTTGTGACATTACCTAATATAAACATAGTTGAAGAAATGGTAAATATGATATCAGCTTCAAAAGCATATGAAGCAAATGCAACGATTGCAGAAACTACAAAAAACATGATATCAACGGCGTTGAAAATATAAAAAGCGTAAGCCAAATTTTCGGTAGGGCGGAGTCGAGCGAATGCGAGCGAGCCCGTAACTGGCAATAATCCGCCGAAGTGGAAGGCGAAGCCTGCAACGGAGTGCAAGGATTATGCCAAGCCGAATAATTTGGAACCGGCGAACAGAGGTGTTTTCGAAGAAAACTCCACAGGAGCGAAAAAAAGCGTAAGCCGTGCGGAGCTTTAGACGAGGAAGCGACCCAGCTTCCGAGTATAAAGCGAAGTAGTTAATGACCGCCGTGGCTAGACAGCTTCACGAAGTGAAAATGGCATGCCTCAGGCGGAGAAAAAGCATAAGCCAAAGCGAAGCACTTGAGCGATGCAAGAAATCAAAAATTGAACAGTACTTCAGGGTTGCAAGGGTGCTTCACACTCTTACATAAAAAAATAAGGATTTAAAAAACATGTCAATAAATTTTAACAACATAAGCAGTATTAGTAGTTTTAACGAACTTTTTAACAAAAATATAAATGCTATTGATCTAAATAAAGAAGATAATTCATTTGATAATATATTAACAAATAAAACAAATGAAAAATTATATGGTGGAATTGAAAACGATTTTAATATTAATGAAAAATCAACGAAGGAAACATCCCAAGTAGAAAGTTTTTTAAATGGTGTAGGAAGTTCAATTGAATCAAGCGTAAAGTCATTAAATGAAGCTCAAGTAGAATCGGAGAATGCACAAATATCATTTGCACGTGGAGATGATATTTCAGTTCATGAAGTAATGATAGCTGCTGAAAAATCAAACTTATCAATGCAAATGGCAATTCAACTTCGAAATAAAGTTTTAAACGCATACAATGAAATAAATCAGATTAAAGTATAATATCACTTATAAAATATTAAGTTATATTAAGCATATTGGAATATATGTATAAACTTCTTGCATTTAAAATATTTTTATGTTATTATAAATTCAAAATGTATACAAAAAAGAGATTGTGGAAGATGAAAAAAGTAAATAGAGTAATATGCCCATTGTTAATACTTTCATTATTAAATGTAAATGCAATGACTGGAATATGTGCACCTTTAAAAGTAAAGGAAGGCACAAGTGTTTATGTTGCTATTGACGAAAAAAAGACAAGTAAAAATACTATATCAGGAGAAAAAATAAAAGCTAAAATAGCAGATGATGTTAAAGTTGATGATATAGTTGTATTTAAAAAAGATGATAATGCCTTACTTTATGTTTCGGATGTAAAAAATAACGGATTTTTAGGCAATGCAGGTGAAATATTGCTTTTTGGAGCTATGGTATATGACAACAAAGGTAATAAACACTCAAGCGAAATATATTATAAAATTGTAGGAAATGAAAAAACGTATCCCAAAGTCCTAATGACAACTGGTTTAATAATATGGCCTTTGTTGTTATTTGGTTTCGTACGTGGTGGTCATGCAAAAATTCCTCAAAAATATCCGATTGAAGTCAGAATAAAAAATGATTTTATATATTAAAAA
Organism: uncultured bacterium; assembly: GCA_900553845.1. Lineage (GTDB taxonomy): Bacteria > Cyanobacteriota > Vampirovibrionia > Gastranaerophilales > Gastranaerophilaceae > UMGS1477. Next base: position 13,340 of record USEW01000004.1, on the reverse strand, counting down.
TAAGCCTAAAACATGTTTTTGTGTTAAAGTATTTTTATAAATATCAAAGGAAAATAAAAGATATGTTAAAAAAAATCTTTAGTCGCGAAAACATAAAAGGAGCCTTAAAAGAAAGTATTGAAACCATTGTATTTGTTGTTGTAATGGTTATTATCATAAGATTTTTTATAGGTGAAATACGATGGATACCGTCATCATCAATGGAGCCAACATTAACAGTAGGTGATAGATTATTTGTTGAGCGTGTAACCCGTTTTTTTAAAAAACCGACAAGAGGTGATATTGTTGTATTTTACCCTCCAATGACAGAGTTAAAGAACACGCCTTTAAAAGTATTTCAGCGTTTAACTGGATTTTTTTGTAAGGATATTGCATATATAAAACGTATTGTTGCAAAAGGCGGTGACAAAGTTGAAGTTAAGCAAGTCAAAGATAATAAGTATAAAGTTATAGTAAACAACAAAGAATTAAAAGAAGATTATATACTAAATGACTTCGATTATATTGAGTGCAGTGATGAAATGTATTGCGGTCCTATGACTGTACCTCAAGGACATTATTTTTTACTTGGGGATAATCGTGGCAATTCTCAAGATTCTCGCTTTTGGGGCTTTTTAGAGGAAGATCGGGTAATTGGTCGTGCTGTTGTTATTTTTTGGCCGTTAAATCGTTTAAAAATGTTAAATGACGTAAAGTTTTAACTTTGACACTAAAGACTTTTTTGGTATATTAATATAAGCTATATAAATTATAAAAGGTGAAAAAATTATGAATAATATAAAATTATCAATGAAAACAAATAATTGCGGTGAAATCACTTTAAAAGATGAAAATAAAGAAATGACTCTATGCGGTTGGGTCGCTACAATTAGAGATCTAGGCGGTATTATTTTTATTGAACTTCGTGATAGAAGCGGTTTATTTCAATTGGTAGCTGACCCTCAAATTAATAAAAATGTTCATGATGTATTTTCTACCTTAAAAAATGAATATGTTATAAAAATTAAAGGTGTTGTTTCAAAAAGACCGGATGAAACATATAATGAAAAGTTGCCAACAGGCGAAGTTGAAATATATCCAAATGATGTTGAAATTTTAAGTAAAGCAAAATTGCTACCGTTTTTGTTGGATAATGATGATGTTAGTGAAGATATTCGTTTAAAATATCGTTATTTGGATTTGCGAAGTGAAAAAACTAAAAATAATCTGATTCTTCGCCATAAAGTAGTTCAAGCAATTCGTAACAACCTGAATAACAATGAATTTTTAGAAGTTGAAACACCAATTTTGATAAATACTACACCTGAAGGTGCAAGGGATTATTTGGTGCCATCTCGAGTTCATGAAGGAAAATTTTATGCACTTCCTCAATCTCCACAAATTTATAAACAACTTTTGATGGTTGGTGGTATCGAACGTTATTATCAAATAGCCCGTTGTTTTCGTGATGAGGATTTGCGCTCTGATAGACAACCTGAGTTTACTCAAGTTGATATTGAAATGTCTTTTGTTAATCAAGATGACATAATAAATATGACAGAAAGTTTAATTGAAGATGTCTTTAATGCCGCAGGTTTTGAAGGTATTAAAGGACCATTTCGTCGTATAACATATAAAGAAGCAATGGATAAATATGGCTCGGACAAACCTGACACCCGTTTCGGACTTGAACTTTTTGATATAACTGATATATTTGAAAATTCAACATTTGAACCTATTTTAAATGTTATAAAAGCTGGTGGAACTGTTCGAGCATTAAAAATACCAAATATTGCATCATATTCAAGAAAAGAAATGGATGATATTCGTAATCTTGCTATCTCGTTTGGTGCAAAAGGGCTTGCTTGGATTACTTATTTGGAAAATGGTGAAGTTAAATCACCTATGTTTAAGTTCCTAAACGAAGAACAAATTGAAAGCCTAAAATCACGAGCTAATGCCAATTTGGGTGATGTTGTTTTCTTTGTTGCTGATAACAAAAAAGTTGTATTTGATGTTTTAGGTCGATTAAGACTTCATTTCGGAAAAAAACTTGATTTAATCGACAATGCAAAACATGATTTATTGTGGGTAACTGATTTCCCTATGTTTGATTATGATGAAGAGAATAACCGTTATACAAGTGTTCACCATCCTTTTACAATGGTAAATCCTCAAGATATCGATAAAATGGAAACTGACCCTGAAAATTGTCGTTCTATAGCTTATGATATAATTTATAACGGTAATGAACTTGGCGGTGGCAGTGTGCGTATCCATTCAAGTGATGTACAAAAACGAGTATTTAAAGCGTTGGGCTTTAATGATGAACAGGTAAAGGAAAAATTTGGATTTATGGTTGAAGCGTTTCAATATGGAACACCACCACACGCTGGTATCGCATTGGGGCTTGACAGGCTTATAGCACTTTTGGCTCGAACTGAGTCCATACGTGATGTCATAGCTTTCCCTAAAAATTCAAATGCTAAATGCTTAATGACAGATGCTCCAACCTCGGCTTCAGAAGAGCAACTTCGTGAATTGCATCTAAAACTTAATGTTAAAACTAAAAAATAGTTTTGTAATGATTCCAGAATTTTTAAAATTTTTCAAAGAATATAAATAAAAAGGAGAATAGCTTTTAATTCTCCTTTTTATTATTAAAAATAAATTATAAACAAAAGTCTATTATTTATCATTTAAAGCATCAACACCGGGTAGAATTTTACCTTCAATAAATTCCAAACTTGCGCCGCCACCTGTTGAAATGTGGGTAAAACAATCGCTCATGCCATATTTTTTAGCAGCTGCAACAGTGTCACCACCGCCAAGCACACTTTTTGCTCCATTTTTAGTAGCCTCAGCAACAAATTTTGCAACTTCTTTTGTACCTTCTGTAAACTTATCCATTTCAAATGCCCCAACAGGTCCATTCCAAAGAATTGTTTTAGAATTTTTAATCACATCTTCATACGATTTAACAGTTTTAGGTCCGACATCCAAACCTAGCCAACCGTCTTCAATATTGTCAGCAGCAACGATTTTAGTATTTGCATCATTACTAAAACTGTCAGCAGCAACAACATCATCAGCAAGCAATAAATTAACATTATTTTTCTTTGCTTTTTCTTGAATAGCTTTTGCTGTTTCAATTTGGTCATCTTCACAAAGTGAATTTCCTATTTTACCGCCATTAGCTTTAATAAATGTAAACACCATACCGCCGCCAATTATTAAATTATCAACTTTATCAAGAAGATTTTCTAAAACACCGATTTTTGATGAAACTTTTGCTCCGCCAACAATAGCTGTAAATGGACGTTGAGGGTTGTTTAACAAATTGCCTAAAGCGTTTAATTCAGCCTCCATTAAAAATCCGCTTACTGCCGGTTTTACAAGATGAGCTACACCTGCTGTTGAACTATGTGCGCGGTGTGCTGCACCAAATGCATCGTTTACATATATATCAGCTAATTTTGCAAGTGCATTTGATACTTTTTCATCATTCTTTTCTTCACCTTTATAAAAACGGATATTTTCCAACATTGCAACTTGTCCGTCTTTTAAGTTATTTACCTTATTTAAAACTTTATCATCATCAAATAAATCATCTTGAATAAAAACAACTTCATCGTTTAATAATTCACTTAAGCGTTTGACAGCCGGTAATAGTGAAAATTCAGGTTTCTTTTCGCCTTTTGGACGTCCCAAGTGCGCTGTTAAAATAACTTTTGCTTCTTTATCTTTTAAATAATTAACAGTTGGTAATATAGCACGAACACGTGTATCATCTGTTACGTTTTGATTTTCATCCAATGGAACATTTACATCTACACGAACTAATACTCTTTTACCTTTTAAATCGGTTAAGTCTTTTATTGATTTTTTCATAATAGAATACTCCTTTTTAATCTTTCTATCACAGCTTTATTTTATATCAAAAACAAAATTAAATAAACAAACTTAATTTATTGTAGTGATAAAACGTGAAAATCAGGTTTTTGTCTTAATTTTTCTTCAATTTCACCATAATTTAGCAATCCGCAAGTGGCGCCAAAATATTCAATTACGCTTGAAGCATTAACAGCTGCATATTTTAATGCTTTTTGTATGTCATTCCATCTATAGTAAGCAGCAACAAATGTTGAAGCAAAAGCATCACCTGCTCCTAAAGTTGAAACGATATTGGATTCATAATTTTCACATTTATAGAAAGTTTCTCCATCATAACAATAGGCACCATTTTTACCATCAGTAATTATTATTATCTGTCCTTTACATTTAAATAATGTTTTAAATATTGTTTTTATATCAGGGTGTATTAATTGATTTGAATATGTTTCGTTTAAATTATCAGGTTTTACATCAATTTTTGTAAGCATAATTGCTTCTTCTAAATTCATAACAAGTATTTTAGCTGTATTCAATGTTTGATTTAAATGTTTAGCACATTTTTTTATACTGGTTGTTCCTAAATTAACAGCTACATTAACTTTATTTTTGCAAGCATACATACTTAAATCATCTAAAATAGCGGCTGATTGTCCACTTAGCGGTGCAATATATAACCATTTTGAATTTTTTATTGCATCAAAATCAATTTCACATTCTTTTATTGTTGCATTTGTACCGCGATGTGTTAAAACAGTTCTATCACCTTGAAAACTTGTTAAAATAATCGAAAATCCTGAAATTTCATTATCTGCTTTTATTATATTTTTTGTGTCAATATTTTTACTATCAATATGTTTAAATATTGTTTTGCTTTGAAAATCTTGTCCCAGTTTGACAATTGTGCTTGTTTTGTAACCAAGATTTGCGAAATTACAAGCTGTATTAACCGCACCGCCTCCAATATCAAATGAAAATTCGTTTATATCAAGTTTGCTTCCATAGGGAAATGACATAAAATCAAGTTTGCGGTCAATGTTAGTCACAGAAACTATATTTGCATCATCCGTTCCTACAAATACATCCAAAGTAGCACTACCTATTGTTATAAAATCATATCCCATACTTACTAAACCTTTTCTTTTAATGTTTCCCCGTTTATTTTTTATATTATACAAAATATAAATAGAAGTAAAGTTTTAATACTTACATAATGTGCTTAAAGTTTAAATGAGCAATGTTAAATTCCAAAAGTTCTTTTTCTTTAAAGCGTAAATCTTTAATAATATCCATTATTTTAGCAATAAGAACTGATTTATTGCGCAATTTGTGGATATTTAATACAGGGACGTCATATAGTGAATCAATATAAAGTTGATAAAAGTCATTAATTTTATTTGCAATAGTTGAATCAATTATATATTTTAAATCGCATAATATATAAAATAACTCAAGCATTTCATATTTTGCTTCAATATAACGTGCTTTTGTAATTTTATCCTGAGTGGTAATTAAAATATTTAAAATGTTTGAATACATTTTTAAAAGTTTATTTTTTTTAACGGGTAATTCATTTTTAAAATAGTTTAAAGTAGCGTCATGTCCAAGTTCAATAAGTTTATCTCGTTGAGTTTTTGAAATATTCAAATCCATAATAATAAGGTCTTTTGTATCAATAACAATATAGTCAAATTTGTCTTTATTTCCATATAAATCAATTAAATGCTTTGTAGCCCATCCTGATAAACATGTCATAACCGTATTTGCAAAACTAATTGGACTTTTAATATCATTGTTGTTATTAGGGCTTGTACCTTCTAAACGAAATTCTAAAACACGATAGTTTTGAGGATTTAAGTTTGTATCAATTAACCACAAAGGCCAACTTTTTATTAAATCACCATCAACAAGCATATTTCCATCAATTTCAACAGGTGTCATCAATCCTGGCAAAGTAGATGAAATTCTTACAGCTTTTGCAATTTCAAAATCAGGTGTTGTATATTTTGAAAAAATTTTTGGTTCACAATTTGTTAAATCCGAAGCAAAAATAAAAACGTCCATATCAATATCTTTAAAGGTTATAGGCGGGTTGTTATTTTTTGAGTATGCATCACCATAAACTTTTTTTTCAATATGTGTTTTTACAAATTCATAAAAAACCTCGCCTTTGCTTATGCCAAGTTGCGGTTTTAGGCTAATATTTATATCCTTAAAAATATTAAAATTTACAGATTCAAAAATATTAGCAAGTTCACTTGTATTATAACCAACAGCATAAAAAGCTGCAAAAATAGACCCAACAGAGGAACCAGCTATTTTTTTTATATCAACGTTTAATTTTTTTAAAGCTTCCAATGCACCGATATAGGTCAAACCGCGAACGGCACCACCGCCTAAAATACAAACATATGGTAGTTTTATTTTTTCCATAAATTTAAGTTTAGCATAAAATTTACTTAACTAAAATAATCGATTATATTAGTTCCTTTATTTAATGTAATTTTTTCATTAAAAAAACTAACAAAAAAATTTTACCATGACAAAAAATGCTTTTAAATCGTTCAATACAGACTTAAAAGCATTTTATAAAATAAATAAATATTTTTTTTAAATATTAAAATTGAAGGTTAAACTGTTACTTTGGATTTTTCAATACATTTAATTAAGGTATCAACAACTTGTTTTTGTTCATCATATGTAAGTTCAGGGAACATAGGCAAAGATAAGACAACCTTTGTATTTTGTTCGGTTATTGGCAATGAACCTTCTTTATATCCTAAATAGTCATGAACTTTTTGGAAATGAAGAGGTACAGGATAATATAACATAGCCCCAACACCATTTTCCTGAAGAAGTTTGTGTATTTCATCACGGTTTTCAATCTTAACTGTATACTGGTGGTAAATACATTCTGTATCCTTACCTTCAACAGGTGTTTTTACCAAATCTTTATAAGGAGCAAAAAGTTCATTATAACGGTAAGCATTTTCACGTCTTTTTTTGTTCCATTCATTAATATATTTAAACTTAACATTTAATATAGCTGCTTGAATTTCGTCTAACCTTGAATTTACACCAATTTCATCGTGATAATAACGAACAGCTCCACCATGGTTACGAAGGGCAATAATTCTATTTTTTAAATACTCACTATTTGTTGAAATCATTCCACCATCACCCATAGCACCTAAATTTTTAGTAGGGTAAAAGCTAAAACAGCCAATGTCACCAAAAGACCCTACAGTTTTTCCTTTATACTTAGCGCCAATTGCCTGAGCACAATCTTCAATAACGTATAAGTTATATCGTTTTGCTATATCACAAATTACATCCATTTGACAAGGTTGTCCATACAAATGTACAGGAATTATTGCTTTAGTTTTTGGAGTAATTTTTTCTTCAATAAGTTTTGGGTCAATATTAAAAGTATCATTATCAATATCAACAAAAACAGGCTTCGCACCAACAATTCCAATAGCTTCCGTTGTAGCGACAAAAGTAAAAGCAACAGTTATTACTTCATCACCTTCACCTATATCCAAAGCACGAAGTGCCAAATGTAGTGCATCAGTTCCTGAATTTAATGTTACACAATGTTTAACACCAATAAATTCTTGCATTTTTGATTCAAGTTCTTTATTAAATCTACCTAAAATATAAGAACCGCTTCTTAAAACTTCAAGAACATTTTTTTCGACTTCATCTTGAATTTGTGTATACTGACGTTTTGTATCCAAAATAGGTATCATAATTTATACTCCCTTTTATATCATTCTGCTCTCTATATATTTAATTGTAGCATAAGTTTTCTATATCTTTATAAATTCTTTATCAATTCATAAAATTTTATATTTGTAACAAATTGTAAAGAAACCCCCATAGACTGAAATTGTAGTAGACAAATTGTTTTTTTTATAATTGTAGTTGTTTTATAAGAAGGGTGTAAATTATGAATAATAGTGGTGATCTTACAAGTATAAATAAAACAAATAGAAAACCATTGCCTTTACCTCAAAAAGGTGATTGGAGAAAAAAAACAGGTGAAAGTGAACAAAATCAATCAATGGGTGCTCAAGAGATAGATAAAAAAGCATCAAAAGCTTCTGCTTCTCAAGGAATGGCTGCAATAAATATACAAAATAGTCAAAAGGATGATAGTGATACTAAGTTAGACGCTTTAATAAAAGAATTTGAAAACTTTAACGATAAGTCAGATGATGATAAAAAAAAGTTTTGTTCAAACTTTAGAAAATTTAATAATGAATTTAAAATAAATAAATGGACTACAATTAACAAATTTTTAGATTTTACTTCTACAATACTTACTAAATGTAACAAAGAATATCTACCTTTTGAACGATACAATATTTTTGGTTTAATTCAGGCAGGGATGGACAGCATAGCCGATAATACTATGTTTGACAATATAAATAGTGTATCGAAAGAAGATATGGATAAATTTTTTGAAGAATTATTAAGTATTTATAATCTGCCTAATAATGTGAATGGGCGTTTTTTTATATTTAGCAACTTCTTAAATACATTTGATGCGAAGTCGGAAAAAAACTCTACTATAAAAAATAACGAGCTATTTAAAAACTTTAATTTGCAATTTAGAAAAGATTTTATGTCATTCTTATTAAATCAATTATGGACTCCATATAATATAATAGAAAATGATGTTTATAATGAAGTGCTAAATAGGCTTCCTTTTGAGGAAGGTAGAGATAAGGATATACAAAAGCTTGAATTTATATATAAAAGTATTTCTGAGGAAAAGTATATAAATCAAGCTTATAGACAATTTGTTAATAATTTTATTATACAAATAAATGATAATATTAAGAAAGACGGTATAACACCTGATAGTCCTAAATATACCAAAATTCAATCTTTGCATAATAGCATTTTGGAGATCATTTCGCTTAATGATATTAAACAATGTTTAATTTCAAATCAATATTTAATGATGACAAAAATGTTGAATGTTGAAGATCTATCAAAATATTCAGACTTAGAACTTAATATTATAAAAGGCATGGACGCTGACAACATTGTTGAAAGTAAAAACCCACAAATTGAAGCACAAACAAGAGAAGCAATTTTGAAAGAAGTCTTTGGTGAAGATTTTTATAATGCACATAAAGATGAAATTCAAAAAATGTCAGACGAAGATAAAAAGAAAGAACTAAGCTCAATACAAAACTATATTAATTTAGAGATGCTCAGTAACGGTTGTTATAGGAAGATCAAAAATCTTCAAGAATTATTCACAATGTTTGACAATGTGTATTCTAATATAATGTCAAATCTTGGTATTGATAATCCTGAAAAAAAGAGAGCTATTGAATTATGTTTTGCTAAGAATCCTGGCTTATTTGGTTTATGCAATCCTAATGATAATATTGTTTCAATTATGAGTTTAAATCCATCATGGACATACTTAGAATATATAGTGAATAACGATGATAAAACGACAAAAAACCAGTTTCAATCTATTATGGTTCACGAATTGACACATTATACTCAACATCTTTTGATGTATTCATCTTATAATGAATTAGAATTATCAGAACAAGGAAGAGAACTTAAAGAATTATGCAAGCAAAAGTATTATTTATCGGAGAATAGTAATGATAATGATGAGGAATTGAGTTATTATTTGCATCCAAGGGAAATGGGAGCAAGAGCAATTCAAATTTTAACGGAACTTGAAAAAATTTGTAATGTTGAGTATGGTACTTTTTGTTTTCAAGAAAAAGGAACAGATGAGGCTAGAAAAGCACAAGCAAGAAAAATTGTCAACACGCTTGAACAATACATTATTAAAAACCAAGGAAAATCTTTAGCTGAATTTTTAAATGCTGATTTTGGTAGTAATAAACCTAAATTTTGTAATTTGATATCTCTTTTTTCATTTAACGATGGAGATATAGAATCAATGGTAAAATATGATAAAAAATTACATTTAACCCAAGAACAATTAAGTGGTCCAGATGCTAATGAACATATTGAAAAATGTTTTGAACATTTATTGATATTTATTATACCAAGAAGCGATATGAAATTAATAACTCAAGATTTAAAGTCAAATGAGCAAGCATTTATTCAAAGTGAAGCACTAGTTGCTAATGATACAAGAATTCAGGAACAAATTGATAAGTGTGAAGAATTAAGTCAAATTTACACCAATTTGCTTGGCTCCATGAGAATACAAGCAGATGGGATTATGTGGCCAAGCTTGGAGACTATATCGAAACAAATTAGCATTCTTGAAGCCGATAACGATGTTATTAAATATAATTCCAATAAGAATGTAATAAAAATGATTAAGGATTATGATGAAACAAGTAAAAAATTATTAGAAGAAAATCCCAAAGTTGCAGAATATCTTTATCTTAAAAAAATAGAAATAGCTCAACAAATATCACAATGTATTGCTTTTGAAAAGATTAATCTATTAAATAAAATAATTAATGAAAATGACCAATTTTTATCAAACATCCCTGAATTTGCAGATAATTACAAAAATATTAAAAAAGCAATAGAAAATTATAACAAAGGAGATGCAAAAGAACAAAAAAAATCTTTAAAAACACTTAAAAAATACTCTCTTGCTACATTATATAAAAAAGGTAATTTAAAAACTGATTTAGATAATAAGAAAGAATGTAATACATCTTTGAAAAGCACTTTGCAAGATCTACAATCCCAAAAAGATCAAATTTTGTATAATCAATTTAATTATGAACGAGTAAGAAATAATTATGACCAGGATACGTCAATGTATAAAGTTATTTTAACAGAAAAGTTTACACAATTTTGGCAAAAATTTAATGAATTACCAGAATTTTATCAATCACGACTTAAAGTGTATTCAGATTGGACAAAGTCAGGTTATGAAAAATTTAGCAATTGGATTAAAGCCTTAACAAGATAATAGCTTATTTGATAAACAAATATAAGATAAATGCATTATCTTTAATCCAGTTACAAATTATAAAATTACCAAAATTTTATACGCTTATTTTTATTTCACTCAAAACTTCATCAAGAATACCTATTGCTTCATCAATATGGTTTTTGTTGACAATTAATGGAGGAAGAAGTCTTAATACATTATTACCTGCATTTAAAACAAGCAAACCCTTATCTTTAAGATGACTTATTATTGAAGCAACTTCAAATTCAAACTCAACACCAATCATAAACCCTAACCCCCGAACCTCTTTTATAAAATCGTATTTTGATTCTAATTTGTTTAAGTTTGAAAATAAGTATTCACCGTTTATTTTTACATTATTTAAAATCCCGTTATTTATTATCTCATCCACAACAACATTTGCTCCTGCTGTTGAAATAGGATTACCGCCGAAGGTCGAAGCATGATCTCCATATGTTAAAATGGAAGAATATTTATTATTAACCATAAAAGCTCCAATGGGCAAACCGTTTGCAAGTCCTTTTGCCATTGTTACAACATCCGGTATGACATCATAATTTTCAAAGCTAAAAAATTTACCTGTTCTTCCAACACCGCATTGGACTTCATCAAAAATTAATATTATATCATTTTCGTCACATATTTTTCTTAAACCTTGCAAAAATTCTTTTTTAGCTAATTTTAATCCTCCTTCACCCTGAATTGGCTCAACAATAATTGTGCAAACTTTATCACTAATTAACTTTGTAACACTTCCAATATCGTTAAACTCAGCTTCTAAAATATCAGGTAATAAAGGTGCAAAATTTGTTTGATATTTGCTTTGTGCAGTGACTGAAAGACTTCCAAGCGTTCTTCCATGAAACGAGTTTTTCATTGTTATTATGTTTGTGCAGTTTAAATTTCTATTTTTTGTTTTCCCGTATTTTTTGGCAAGTTTTAAAGCACCTTCGTTAGCTTCAGCTCCACTATTTGCAAAAAACACTTTATCAAAAGGACTGATATTTACTAACTTTTGGGCAAGAGATGATTGTGTTTCCCAATAATAAAGATTTGAACAATGGTTAAATTTATTTAGCTGGTTTATTATTGCTTGATTATATTTTTTGTTTTGGTAACCTAAACTATTTACACCAATACCTGAAACAAAATCAAGGTATTTTTTCCCGTCTGCGTCAAATAAATAAACCTCATTTCCTTTATCTATTATTATAGCCTGTCTTTTATAAGTATTTAGAATATAATTATCAGTATTATTTTTTATATTATTTTCCATATTTTTAATCCCTTTCTATAATTGTACCAATACCTTCATTTGTATAAATTTCAAGAAGAAGAGCATGTTTTATGTTGCCATTTATTATGTGAACTGATTTTACACCATTTTCAATAGCTTTTTTGCAGCTTTTTATTTTTGGAATCATGCCGCCTTTGATTTGACCTGACTTAGTCATCTCATTAATTATCTTTACATTTATTCTGGAAATTAAAGATTTGTTATCATTTTCATCTTCAAGCAGCCCATCGATATCGGTCAAAAATACAAGTTTATTTGCTTTTAAAGCAATAGCAAGTTCGTTAGCTGCATAATCAGCATTAATATTATAGGTATTTCCATCTTCATCAGTGCCAATTGGAGAAATAACAGGTACAAAGCCGTTATCAATAAGTGTATTAATAATTTTAGGGTTTATTTTTTCTATTTCACCAACATAGCCTATATTTTCATCACTTTTTTTAGCAACAATAAGTTTTCCGTCTTTGCCCGAAATACCGCAAGCTTGCATTCCGTGTTTTTGGAAATCCGAAACAATTGATTTATTAATATTTCCAGACAGCACGCTTTCAGCTATTTCAATTGTGTTTTTATCTGTTACCCTTAATCCATTCTTAAACTTTGGTGCTATATTGGATTTTGTTAACGCTTCATTTATAAATGGACCGCCTCCATGGACTACTATTGGTTTTATACCAACCATTTTCATAAACGATATATCACCAATAACAGATTGTTTTATTTTTTCATCAGTCATTGCTGAGCCTCCATATTTTATTACAACTACTGTTTCGTTGAATTTTTGAATGTATGGTAAAGCTTCAATTAATATATCTGCTTTTTCAATATACTTTTGCATATTTTTGGGTTTCCTTTCTTTTTTCATTTTTCGTTGTTTTGGGGGAAACTAGGTGTGGTTTTTAGTTTTTTTTCAAAACAATTTGTTTTCTAAGTTAGTTATGTGCAAAGTGGCAGACAAAACAAATAAATGTTTAATTGAATGAATTTATTCGACTTCAACGTTTTTGACATTCTAAAATCAATTACATTGGGGCTAGAATATGAATTATTGAACTCACTAAGTCTGTTATAATAATCCTTGCAATCCTTTGGAGTTGTTTGTTTATTTTATACATTCAAGTAATAGCAACAAATGCAACCCATACGCAGTCGTGAACAATTATCACTATCTTGAATTTCCTTCGAGCTCAAAGCGCTTCGCCTGTCGCACTTCGTGCTGTCGGCTCC
>USEW01000003.1 GCA_900553845.1 uncultured bacterium | reverse complement strand
AACTCTATACAACCTTTATCTACATGATTATATCCATCCGCTGCAAAGAATCCTAACCAATAAGCTTTTTCTTGACAATCTATAATATCAAAATAATGTTCATTAAAATTATACTTTCTCATAATACATTGATTTATAATTCAATGCAAAGATAAGTAAAATTTCTCGTATCTCCAAATTAATAAATAAATTACTTATTTTTTCATTAATAAAGCTTAAATCTATGGCACCAGAAAAAAATTGAGTATAATTGTTTTGTATTAACAGATTCTGAAAAGTTTTTAGTTGCTCAAAAGATAAGCTATTCAAAGACAAAGTTTTATTATTAGATTCTATTTTCTTTATAAATTTAAAGAAATTATATGTCGGATAATGCAAATAAGATAAAGATGACAATTGTTTTAACGTTGTGTCATTTGCGTTTTTAAGTACTGGTAAATATTGATTATATAATTCTTTAAAGTTTTCTTTTGAAATTGAAGTTTTGAAAATAATATTAAGAATATCTGGTGATTCTTCATTGTATTGATTTTCTTTATCCAATATTAAATCATTATAAATTTCAGATTTTTCTGCTTCATTATCATATCCGTAGACTGAATTATAGTCTATTGTTGTCAATTTTTTAAGAATACTTCTAAAATCATGACTATTTATATTTTTAAGATATTCTTTGTTTAAGTTTATTAATTTTTGAATGTTGTCAATATCACTTGATTTAGATTTTTCTTTAAAGAAATTTTTTATTTTAGCCAAACATAACTTTTCTTGTTCAGGTTCGCTATCTTCAGGGATTAATTCTATTAATGTTTCCAACAATTCAATGCAATTAATACTTTTCATATTCAGCATAGTTGTACTAAAAATATTACATTCTTTTAACATTTCAAATTTTTCTTTAAATGTTTTTTTGCTTAATTTGCTTTCAGATTTCGCAAGAAAATTAGTAATAGCTGCTAAATCTTCTTTATTTATACTGTACCTAAACTCAAGTAAATATTTTCTTAAGTCTTCTTTTTCTTCTAAATTAATAGGTAAATTATAAATATTTCTATCTATCTCCATAGTTATTTCTAAAACTTTAGGATCCATATTATATACAATCCCGGGATAATTATCTACGTTATTAACAGCAACTGGATAATTATCAGAAAGATCCACTTGTACTAAAGGATAATTATCTACGTTATCAACAGCAACTGGATAATTATCAGAAAGAGCTTCACTTACTATTTCTGAAGTTGACGTTTCATTGAATACACCTGGTTCTGGTTTTGGCGTTACATATCTTTCAATACCTGAAGTATAAAAACCTAGCTCAGAAGCTTTAATTTGAGATAGCGAGAGTTGAGGCAATTTAGATATTTTTCTTTCTGCATTTGAAGGTATTAGATGTTGTGCTACTAATTTTGTAACTTTTGAATTTTTATTCTTAAATTTGTCGAAATAACTGTTATTTATCATTTGAAACTCACTCTTTTTATTATTTAAATTTTTTCATACTTATTAATAAGTAAAACATAAATAAACATAAAAAGAAATAAAAGATGTATATATTTTATACTAAGTGACATCTAAAAGTTCAGGGTGACAGTATTACCTATATTTGCTGTAAATATTTATATAAGTTCTGAAAATAATTTATATTATGCAGTATGTTACATTTCAAATATAAAAATATTAGACTTATAGCTAATGAAACAAAAAGAATTTCAGTATATAAAAAGAATATGACAGAAGTTATAAACAAACTTTTAAATGCCTATGGCGCGAATGAAACATTGCATTATGATAAAGAAGCAGCCAATAAAGCATACCATGGTGTGGGCTTTGCATCTTCAAAAAAATGGCTTGCTAATATTTTGCCTTCTGAAGTGCTTAATTTATCAATAAAACAAGCATTGAATATTATAATGACTTTAAGCGAGGGTAATATCTTTTATCGTGAATTTCCCCAAAATATAGAAACACCAAATTATGGGGACTTGTGGGGACGTATTGCAAATTATATTGAGATTAATAACCGCGCCATTGCACAGATGAATTATGACAAAACCTGCTGCGGTATAATTGAGGCTATAAAATTATTATGTGCAATACCGCCAAGTGCAAGAAGCTGGGCAAATTGTGTTATTTTATCCCAAATATTTCCAAATATTTATGGTGATGGTTACAATAAAGCACCCTGGGAAGAAAATTCATTATACGGCATAAAATTAAATTGCGGATATAGCGGAAATATAATAGATTATTCAAAAGTTGAATATATTACACCTGAAGAACAAATAAGAGCATTTAATGATATTGCTCATTTTCGAGGTATAAAAACGGGTTTTAGGATAATGATATCAGAAGACCAGTTGAAAATATCAAAACCATATGAAGAAGATCACTGGTTTCGTTGGGAAAATGATGAGCATGTTCAAATATTTATAAATGAATGTGTCAAGCTTATGGATTTAGGTTTTGAAGCCATGTTTATAGACTCAGCCAAACATATAGGCGGCTATGACTGTCAACATTATACAGGTGTAGGCAAACTTCCATATTATCATCAAATGCAGTATATACTCGATGAGATACGGAGAAGAAGCGGCAAAACACATTTAAGCTTTGTCGGTGAAAAAAGTTCAAGTGATTTTGAACGATATCAGAATATGGGATTAAATGGTGGTACAGCATTCATTGAAAGTGACGATATTCATAATGTTAAATATTGGTCTGATATGTTAAAATATTCCCGTGTTTATGCTCCAGGAGTTGAGGTTTCAAACGATAACGATGAAGGTGGACGAAGTTATGAAGATAGACTAAAAAGGGTTCATTCAGTGTTGTTTGGGTTCACCTATGCAAGCGATAAATTACCAAGTTTTATGCAAATGGAGGATCTTTTTCCTCTACGTTATGATACAAATACTCATCATTTGATGATGACAAATCCTTCATATTCGCTTGATGGAAGCCCAAAAAGCCACTATGAAAACCTTTTTACAAAAGAAGATGGACGACATTATAACCATAAAGTTGGTGAATTATTTGCTTACGCATTAAGTTTATAAGTTTTTATCCATTTTCACGATGGTTGTGGCAAAACAAACACGTTTTTATTTTTCTTTTCTCTCTCTTCGATCATGAAAGCGTAGAAAATAAGGATACTAGTCCTAATTTTCAAGCTTTTCAGGTTTGAGTAATGGTGGATGTAAACATTAAACATCTTTTCGTTGAGTGTATTCATTTCACTTTGTTTGAATGTTATAACATTCAAACAATCATTATAATATACGTAAAAGAACTTTACATATTTGAAAAAAAAACAAATACACGATAATATATAAGTATATTGGGTAATAGTATCCGATTTTTAAATGTAAATATTTATAGGATGTGGCAATCTTGGGTGAGGAATCAAAAAATAATTATCTAAAACTTATATGTGACGACATAAAACGTGTATTTAACGGGCTTGAAATAGGTCAAAAATTTGCACTTGTGACATTAGTTGCAATAACTTTAATGGCAGCTACATTTTTTGTATTTAAGCTATCTGAACCAAATTGGGAAGTATTATATTCTGATTTGTCAGAACCCGATGCTGTATCAGTTATTGAGGGTTTAAAAAAAGGTGGATATGCATATAAAATAAGCAAGGATAAACAGGCAATACTTGTTCCTTCAAATTTGGTTGATGACTTAAGAGTTTATGTTGCAGAAAACGATTTAATACAAGATTCAACACCCGGGTTTGAGTTACTTGATGAAATGCAACTTGGCTCAACGGATTTTAAGAATGAACTGACCAAACAACGAATATTTCAGGGAGAATTGACACGTTCTATTGAAAGAATGTCAGGAATAAAAAAAGCACGTGTCCAACTTGCTCAACCGGAACGTTCAGTTTTTACAGACAATGATGAAATTCCATCAGCTTCTGTTATGCTTATTTTGCAAGGCGGTTACAAACTTAAAAGCAATCAAGTTAAGGCAATAAAAAATCTTGTAGCCTATTCTGTCCCACGTTTAAAGCCTGATATGGTGTTTATTACAGACCAAAATGGTAACAATCTAACAGACGATGTAAACAAAAATACAAACGATATTGAAAGCTTTAAAACAAATTTTGAAACACAAACAACAAAAAAAATAGAAAAAGTTCTAGAAAAAATTGTCGGTCGAAATAATAGCACAATTTCTGTTAGCGCTGAAATTGATTTTAATAGTGCAAAATCCACAATAGAAAGTTATATTCCAGTTGAAAATAGCGAAAACGGAGTAATGACATCACAACAAACAGAAGCTGAAATATACGAAAAACCGCTTGAACCAATAGCTAACCCAAATGAAAACGCTAATAATCAAAATGAAACAAATAATAACACCCAAACAACTCAAGTTCAAAATCAAGCTGCAACAACACAACAGCAACAACAAAATAACACAATGCCTTTAAGTTTAAATCAGCAAAACCAAAACGAACAAATAAATAACGAACGTAATTTAAACTATCAAAAAAGCAGAACATCGGTAAATTATAGCGTGTCAAAAGAAATAAAACAGGTAGTATATGCTCCCGGCACAGTAAAACGTATGACAATAGCCGTTGCTGTCAATAAAATACTAACAGATGAGGAAAGCCAAGAATTAAAAAATCTAATAATGAATGCAGCAGGGGCAAATGAAGCACGCGGCGACATTATATCAATTACAAGTATGCAGTTTTTATCACTTGATGAAGAGCTTAAACAGCAGGAAGAGCTGGCCAGAGAGATAAAACAAGATAACATGCTGCATCTTATTTTCAATAAAATAGCACCTTTATTAATTGTTATGGTTCTTGGGTTAACTGCTTTATTTGTGTTTAAAAGTATGTTTTCAAAATTATTATCAGGAAATAAAAATAACGACAATACTGAAGGTTGGGTAGATGATGACAAAACGCAATACCAACATTCGCTAACAGATGATTTGGATGACATGCTTGATATGGATGAATTGCCTCAAATTGAAGCAAAACTTGACCCTGAAATAGATAAGAAAAAATCGGATTTAACCGAAACAATTATGGCAGACCCTCAAGAAGCTACAAGGTTATTAATTTCGTATATTAAAGATTAGAGAAGATTTAAGCAAGAATCAGGACAGATAAAATAATGGCAGATGAAAATGATAACGGAATAAAACTAGAATATATGACCTCGACGCAAAAGGTTGCTGCGTTTTTAATAGCAATGGGGCCAACTACGGCATCTGAAATATTAAAAAATATAAAAGATACTGACTTATTGGAACAAATAACACTTGATATTGCAAGTTTGCATAAAATTTCAACTGAAATGCTAAATTCGATATTGGATGAATTTCACGCATTATTTATAGCAAGCGATTACATACAATCAGGTGGTATGAGTTATGCTCAAACATTGCTTGAAAAAGCTTATGGAACGGAGCAAGCAGAAAAAATACTTTCACGTCTGGCAACGTTAATAAGCACGAACCCTTTTCAGTTTTTTAATGAGGCTGACCCATCTCAGCTTGCAACATCCTTTCAAAATGAAAACCCTCAGCTTATAGCTCTTATTCTTGCATATTTAAAACCTGAGCATTCAGCCCAGGTGCTTAACTATTTACCGCCTGACGTTCAAACACAGGTTTGTTTAAAAATAGCTGAAATGAAAACAACCAATCCTGAAATTTTGGCAGAAATTGAAAAAATTGTTGAAAGTAAATTTTCATCAATAGTTGTACAGGATTTTTCAAAAGCAGGTGGAGTTGAATCACTTGCAAGTATTTTGAATAGAACAGACCGGGCTACTGAAAAAAATGTTATGGAATTACTTGAACTAAAAAACCCAGCTCTTGCACAAAATGTTAAAGAATTAATGTTTGTATTTGAAGATATTGTCAACCTTGAAGATAGAGCCATACAACGTATTTTAAGACAAGTTGAAACAAAAGATCTTGCTATGAGTTTAAAAGGTACACGTGAAGATGTCAAAAATAAAATACTTAACAATATGTCAGAACGTGCCCGTCAAATGCTGCTTGATGATATGGAATATATGGGTCCAGTTAGGGCTAAGGAAGTTCAGGAAGTTCAGACAAAAATCGTTGCTATAATTCGTGCGCTTGAAGCCGAGGGTGAAATTGTTATTGCCCGCGAATCACAAGAGGATGAAATGATTGAGTAGGATAAAAAGCGATAAAATTCATATAGGCGACGATTATGTCCTCAATTCTAATGAAAAAAGTTTAAATGAAATTTATAATAAACAAAAACTTATTTTAGATGAGGCTAAAGCTAAAGCTAAGCAAATTATAGATGAAGCTAATAAAACTTTAAATGAAGCAAAAGATGAAGCTAACACAATAATTGAAAAAGCTAAAAATGATGCAAATAGTCAAGCTGAACTTATTATAAAAAAAGCATTTGAAGAAGGTTCAAAAAAAGGTTTTGAAGAGGGTAAAATTCAAGCATTTGAACAAGTCACAAAAGAGCTTGAGGAAAAAATAATAAATGTCGACAATTTTGCTAAAAGCACTTTTGATATTAAGAAAAAAATAATTCGTTCCTCATATAATGATGTTTTAAAGCTTGTTGTGCTTATATCGGAAAAAATAATAAAAAAAAATTTAGAAGAAAATGCAGATACCCTTTTAAATATAATAAATGAAGCAAGCTTAAAACTTAATTGCGAAGATGAAACAATAAAAATCATTACAAATCCAAAGATGTATGAAAAGCTTATTTCAATAAGCGAACGGATACAAAATGAAATACCTAAATTAAAAAGTATAAGCATAATTGAAGACAATAATGTATCTAGTGACGGTGTTATTATTGAGTCATTGTCAAGTCGTATTGATGCAACTTTGGGCTCCTGCATTAGTGAAATAACGGACAAATTGTTTAACGAGTTAAAAAGCACATCAGATGAAGACATAATAAACGATTTTGATAACGAGTAAGCTTATGGGTTTAAAACTTGATAAATATAAAGAAATAGTTAAAAATGAAAACGTATTTTGCGAAATTGGCAAAGTCTGCGAAATTATTGGATTAATAATTGAAGCAGACGGTCCAAAATCATGCATTGGAGATTTATGTCATATAAAAACGTCATCTTGTGGTGTCGTAAATGCAGAAGTTGTTGGCTTTCGTGATAATAAAATACTTCTTATGCCTCTTTGTCAAATGGACGGATTGAAACCTGGAGATTCTGTAACAAACACAAAAGCGCCAATGAAAATAAAAGTTGGCAAAGAACTTGTAGGAAGAGTGCTTGATGGTTTGGGTAACCCTATTGATAATTTAGGTGAAATAAACACGGGTCGTTTGTATTCAACCCAGGCGAATGTAATAAACCCGCTTAAAAGGAAGCTTATCCGTGAGCCGTTAAGTCTTGGAATACGCTCAATTGATATGTTTACAACAGTTGGCAAAGGTCAGCGTTTGGGAGTATTTGCCGGTTCAGGTGTGGGCAAAAGTACAACACTTGGTATGATGGCAAAAAATACAAAAGCTGATATAAATGTAATAGCATTAATTGGTGAGCGTGGGCGTGAGGTTCGAGAGTTTATTGAATCAACATTAGGAGAAGAAGGTTTAAAACGTTCTATTGTGGTTGTTGCAACATCGGACCAGCCATCATTGGTAAAGATAAAGGCAGGATTTGTAGCGACAACAATAGCTGAATATTTTCGTGATGAAGGATATGATGTCTTATTTATGCTTGATTCAGTAACTCGTATAGCAATGGCTCAACGTGAAGTTGGCTTGGCTGTTGGTGAACCGCCGGCTACAAGGGGATATACTCCATCAGTATTTGCACTAATGCCAAAACTTTTAGAACGCGCAGGAAGCAACGACAAAGGAACGATTACCGGATTATACACAGTTTTAGTTGAAGGTGACGATTTTAACGAACCAATATCGGACACTGTCCGTAGTATTTTAGATGGTCATATTATGCTGTCTCGTGATTTAGCCCATAAAAACCACTATCCTGCAATTGATATCCTGCAAAGTGTCTCCCGTGTTATGAATGACGTTGTTGACACAAATCATAAACTTGCCGCTTCAAAAATCCGTACACTTCTTGCTTTATATCGCAAAAATGAAGATTTAATAAATATAGGTGCATATGTAAAAGGCACAGACCGCAATGTTGATAAGGCTATTGCACTAATGGGTGAAATAAATGCGTTTTTAACTCAAAGCATAAATGACAAAATAGATTTTAACGAGGCCTTAAACCAACTTAATAAACTGGCTTTAAAGGCGTAGTTTGCATTTATATATATATGAAGCTTAAGTTTTAATTAATTACTTATTTTTTTAAATAGATAAATAAAACAAACAAGCCGCGCGAAAAGGAAATAATCTTTTCGCGCGGCTTGTTTGTTTTATTTAATACTAATTAGTCTTTCAAAAAGCTATCATAATTACGTGCAAGTAAGTGAGTTTTTATTTGATTAATAAAATCCAAAGCAACGCCCACCATGATTATTAATGAAGTAGCGCCAATCCCTTGCAAAGTAGTTATATTAGTAATATAACTTGCAACTGAGGGAATTAAAGCAACTATACCAAGCCCCATAGCACCAATAAATGTTGTGCGTGATAATATTTTATCCAACGCTTCTGCGGTAGGACGACCGGGTTTAATTCCCGGAATTGATGAGCCGTATTTTTTAAGATTAGTTGCTATTTCTTTTGGCTGCATATTTGGCATAATTGAAGCATAGAAGAAAGTCAATGCAACAATAAGCACAAAGTATATAATATAATATGAAATTCCCTGGGGACTAAAGAACAATGTGAGTTTAGTCACAATTGTTTTTAAAGTCTGCGACTGAACATGAATACTATTTGCAAGACTTAAAATTGTTGATGGAAATAAAAGAATAGCAACCGCAAATATAATCGGCATAACACCACCGGGATTTAATTTAAAGGGAATAAAAGTACTTATTCCTCCATAAATTTTATTACCAACCTGACGTTTAGGATTTACAATAATTACTTTACGTATGGCTTCCTGCATAATAACAATAAGCACCATAGTAGCAAAGAATATAGCAAGCAAAACAACAAGCCCCAACTGCATTTTAGGGTCGTAAGCCACAAGCTGTGAAGTCCGGCTTGCATAAACTGGAATTCCTGCTAGTATCCCGCAGAAAATAAGCAGCGAGCCACCATTACCAATGCCTTTTTCAGTTATCAATTCAGCTAACCACATTACAAAAACAGCACCTGCAGTTAAAATAAGCATTGAACCAAAGAAGAACATTCCTTTATTGATTCCTGGCAATATTGCTGCACTTGCCTGACTTGTTAAAAACGCAAGGAAGACAAAAGACTGAAACGCAGCTATAACAACTGTGAATAAACGTGTATATTGTGATATTTTACGTCTTCCTGCTTCCCCTTCTTCCTTTTGCAACTGTTCAAGGCTTGGGATTATTACAGCCAACAATTGCATTATAATAGATGCTGTGATAAAAGGCCCGATGCCTAGCGCGATTATTGAAACATTTCCTAATGCGCCGCCTGAAAATAAATCAAGGAAACCTATTATATTATTGCCTGAAGCTATATTTGCAAATACTTCGTTATTAATACCAAATAATGGAATCTGTGCGCAAAATCTAAATACAGCAATCATAGCAAAGGTAAAAATAAGTTTGGTCTTAAGCCCCGATGCCTGAAACATCGATACAATATCCTCCATTGTAGGAGGTTTCATTTTGCCCATTTGCATAGTTTTATATTAACTCCGCTTTTCCATTTGCTTTTTCTATTTTTTCTTTTGCACTTTTTGTAAAATGCGCTGCTTTAACAGTTACAGCTTTATTTAACTCGCCATTTCCAAGAACACGCAACACTTCACAATTTGGACGAACTTTCTTTAATGCAATTAAAACCTCCAAAGTTATTTCAGATTCATTTATATCATTCAAATCACCTACATTAATTTCACCTGAAACAAGTGCATTAAAGTTTGTAAACCCTTTAAGTTTTGGAAACTGACGATATGATGGCATTTGTCCGCCTTCAAATCCTCTTTTTTGGCTTCTGCCTGAGCGTTGTCCTTCACCATTATGTCCGCGGGATGATGTTTTACCATGTCCTGACGAACGGCCGCGACCTACACGTTTGATTTTATGTGTTGAACCTTCTTGAGGTCTCAAATCTTCTATTTTTATACTATCTGTTGTCATTTTTATTTTACCTTTCTAACAAAAAAATTATAATTCAGTTACTTCCAACAAATGTGAAATTTTGTTTATCATTCCCATAATTGTTGGATTTTTATAGTGCTCAACTGTTTGGTTAGTCTTCTTTAAACCAAGAGCGCGCGCAACACGTACCTGTGCTTCTGTTGAACCAATAAGGCTCTTTTTCAATGTTATTTTAACTTTGCTTGTTTGTTGTTCATTTGTCATTACATTTTCTCCTTTTCAATTAGCTCAACATTTCCATTACACTCAAGCCGCGTGTTTTTGCAGCATCACTAAACAGTCTTAAAGATTTTAAAGCATTCATTGTTGCATTTGCTGCATTTAACGGCGATTTTGAACCTAAAGATTTACTTAATATGTTTTCAATACCTGCTAATTCCAACACAGCACGGACAGCACCACCTGCTATAACTCCTGTACCTTCTGATGCAGGACGCAGCATAACAGAACCGGCTCCGCTTCGACCTTGAATAGGATGAGGAATTGTTGTTTTAAATATAGGCACGTTTATTAAATTTTTACGACCGTCTGCCACTGCTTTTTGTATTGCTATTATTACTTCACTTGCTTTAGCACAGCCTACACCAACCTGACCTTTCTGATTGCCGACTATAACTATTGCACGAAAGCTTAATTTTTTACCACCTTTTACAACTTTTGTTACGCGCCGAATTTGTATAACACGTTCCTGCCATTCACTTTGAGCAGCTTCTGCATCGCGTTCTTCATTGCGACGACGGTTACGCCCTTTATTTTCACGATTTTTTCTTGATTTACCTTTTGATTCAGCTTCCATAGCTATTGCTTCAACATCTGCAGTAACTTCTATTTCGCCTGATGATGTTTCTTCAACTTTTTCTTCTTCTTCGCTTATTGCAGCTTCCATTATTTCTTTATTGTCTTCCACGATTTAAAATACCTTCCTTTTAAATTACTCTATTTTACACGTCAAATACATAAAGTACAACTACCCGTCTGGCTAGAACGGATATTAAAATGTATTTGTTGATGTTGGGATTCAAATTTCTGACATTATTTATTATATTATAATAAATTCTATTTGGCAATATACAAATTTATGGTATAATTATTTTTATGAAAAACATATATAAAGATTCGTGGAAAGTCTTAAAATTGCATTCGTTGTTGACGGTGCCGTTTATACTTTATCTATACTTTATCTCTATTAGCATGACAAGAAGTCAAAGCGCTCCGTCAAAATCGATATTCCTTGTGTTTATTATTACAGGGTTTCTGCTTACCGTATGTTTTTTCGCAGGATGGTTTTATATGGCTAAAAATGCCGTTGAAGATTATAACCATATAAAAGAAAATGGAATAAATCCTCAAAAAGACTATGCATTTGATAATTTGAAATTATTTTTCTCAGGAGTTGGCGAGTATTTTATACCTATTGCATTTGCTTTGATTTTGTATATAATTATATTATCCCTGTTTATGTACGGTATATATATAATTGGAAATCATTTAATCGGAGGATTCCCGATTACATACAGTCAGCTTAAACTTATTTCAACAAACCCTGTTGAAGCAAATAATATAATAAGCACACTTAATCAGAGTCAAATGATGCAATTATCAGCTTGGAGTTTCTTATTTATGTCATCATATCTATTTTATTCATACTCAACCATGTTTTATTACCCGGCATTATTTAATAAAACAAAAAATTGTTTAAAAGCATTTTTTGAAGGTTTTATCTTTACATTTCGTAATATAAAATTAACCTTAGTATTGTTTTTATTTTACATTTTGTCAAAAACAATACTTTCGGTTATAAATAGCATTTTTGCGTCAAATTTCTTGCTATCGACAGCAAGTTTATTGATAATTGTATATTTTGCAGCGTACTGGATAATAATATTATTTTATACTTATGAACAGAAAGAAAATTATAGCATTGACCGGTCCGACAGCTTCGGGAAAAAGTAAGCTCGGATTCGATTTAGCAAAACAACTTAATACTCAGATTATTTCCGTGGACTCACGGTTAGTTTACCGTAACTTTGAAATTGCGGCAGCAAAGCCAGATAAAGAGATGTTGAATGAAGTAACACATCATCTTATCAATTTTGTTGACCCACATTTTCAATACACGGCAGGCGACTTTGTGGAGCATGCGCGTAATATCATTGAAAATCTTCATAACCAGGGCAAAATACCCGTTCTAGTTGGAGGTTCTTACCTTTATTATAAAGTTCTCCTTGAAGATTATGAATTGCCGCAATGCAAGGTTGACTGGGGTTATCGCGATTATTTGAACTCCAAATCCGATCTACAGCTTTATGATATGCTTGTTAAAGCTGATTTTGAGTCAGCACAGAAAATTCATGTTAATAACCGTGTTAAGGTTATTCGTTCTCTTGAGCTTATACGTGAATTTGGCATGAAATTAAA
This sequence comes from uncultured bacterium, assembly GCA_900553845.1. Classification (GTDB taxonomy): domain Bacteria; phylum Cyanobacteriota; class Vampirovibrionia; order Gastranaerophilales; family Gastranaerophilaceae; genus UMGS1477. The sequence goes on along the minus strand of USEW01000003.1, from coordinate 26,774 downwards.
AGACATATTAAAACAGCGTACAGATGTTCCTGACGATGTAATATGGTTTGGTCTTGACGCCAATAACCGTGATTTTCTGTATGACCGTATAAACAAACGTGTTGACAGCATGATAAATGACGGGCTGCTTAAGGAAACTATATCAAATTATAAAAAATACGACGAATCAGACGTATTTATAAATACAATTGGTTATAGCGAACTTCTTGAATATATAAATAAGAAGACGTCTTTTGAAGAAGCCTGCGAAAAAATTAAGCAGCATACACGCAACTATGCAAAAAGACAGCTAAGCTTTATGAAAACAAATCAAAATATAACTTGGTTTGACATTGAACAGATGGAATCCGATGAGATATTTGAAAAAGTGTTAGGTATTGTTAAAAATTTAGATAGCTAGGATAATAAATTTTTCTGCCTAGAAGCTTAGACATGTCTATATTTTGCAATATATTATAAGCAAGCTCATTTGTTGAAGGATAAGAATCGTTGCTGAATTCTTTAATCACACCAAGAACAGGGCAGTTTGTATAAATTTCTATATGTTTCCTTAGGTTAACAGCTTCTTTGTCAGGGTTATGGGGAAATCTATTAATAATTATTCCTCTTAAAGTAAATCCCATATTCTGAATACAATTTATAGCATACAAAGAGCGTTCAAACCAGTCATGACATGGTGAGGTTATAAGCGCAATAGGAATATCAAGCATTTTAACTATTTCATAGTTAAGAAGTTTGTCTGTTAAGGGTGTCATAAGTGTATCGGTATCTTCCGATACTACAGCATCATAATTTTCAAGCAATTCTTTATAGTGAAAATAAATCCTTGAAAGATTTATTTCGTCTTTGTTTTTTTTATTATCAATAGGGTTGTCATAAAACGAACTTAGTTTGTATGTGTTTGCAAATTCAATATTTGTTTTATATCTGTCATAGAAAATATTGTCAGAATCGTCAATACGGTGTTTTCTTATATAAGACTGGTCATTAAACGGATTGTAAAGACATGTCCTATATCCAAGGGTTTGGATGGCAAGTGTTATTGCACACGTAATTAAGGATTTATTTGTGTATTTATTGACGCCACTTAACATTATATCCATAATAAAAAATAAAAAACTCTTTTGTTTTAAGAAATGTCGGATAAATTATAACATAACTATAAAAGAAATGATATCATACAAATAGTATAGAACTTTAATAATTATTTATGTTATACTTAACTTTATAGTTAAATAATTTAAGTGAGATAAGCGGGTATAATAAAGTAAAGTTATGAAGAAGATATTATCATTATTATTAACACTTGTATTTGTATTTGGATTGTTTATAATGGATAAACCTGTTGAAGCAGCTAAAAAGAATTCAAAAAAAGCCGCAAAAGGTATGACCTCCGATGAATTTGATAAAATAAACCAAACAATAGACACTCTTACAAAAAAAGTATATGCAAAATCTTTATTTTCTCCGCAGGAAAACGAAGAGATGATTGATGTAAAAATTAAACTTGATAACGAACTTTTAATATCACAAGAACCAAGCTTATCACAATTATATTACAAAATCGGAAATCTATATAAAGCACGTGGTTTAAACACAACGGCAATTGATTGTTATCAGATAATTCTTGAGAATTTTGCGCAGACACCCTTTGCAACAAAAGCCAAACGTGAACTTGAAAGCATGGGGATTAAAATCGAGTTGCCTTCTCAATACAACCAGGAAGAGGAAGAAGAATAGGAATGGGAAAAAACGGAATAAAAAAAAGAAGAGCGTTTTCACTTGCTGAAATTATGATAGCTCTGGTTATTGTTGCAATACTTATGGCTGCAAGTGCGCCACTTATAAATAGACGTGCAAGCATTGATAATAGTTTCAAATGCTATTGGGTAAGTTCTAACGATAACAATAATAATATATATTATAGTGCTGGAGCAGTCGGCATAGGGACAGATAATTCTCATGGTTATGTTTTGGCATTGCAAGCACAAGATAGTATTGCCAGTCGAATAGCATTTATTGGTAATAATAGCGTAGCCGGTTCAATAGGTATTGATGGAAGCAGCAACATTATTATAGGAGATCCAGGCACAAGTGTGTCAGGCTCAAACAACGTTTTAATAGGAAAAAGTAGTACTACCTATCCTCTAAATGGCGATAAATTATCAATTGGCGGGTTAACAAAAGCTGAACCTTTGTTATATGGTAATTTTGGTAGTAGTGAAACAGATACTCAAAAGTTAAAAGTAAACGGCAAGTTATACGCAAATACTGATATCGTAGATACAACAGATAGTTATTCAATTTATGCAAAAAATGGAATAAAAGTAATAAGTACTGGTGTTAATGACACTAATTATTTAAGTTTAGAATATGATAAAATTACACTAGGCAATACCTCAATAGAAAGTGATGGAATAACTGTAAATGGTAGTGAAGGAAACACCACTTATGGTAATGATATATCAGGAGTCGGTGATATAACGGCAAGTGGTGCTATAACTGCAGATACTGTAACTGCAAATTCTGCAGAAATAGCTGGTACTGAAATAAAAGCATATACTGATACTAATACTATTTTATTAATAAATGGTCCTCTGAGGATAAATAAAAAATTGATTATAGCTAATGAAGGTATGTATTCCAATGGTGGTATAGAGGCTAAGAAGTTCGAACTTACATCGGAAAATCAAGGTCTTGGAACGTATTTAACCGAAAAGATAAATGGCCTTATAGATACAAAAATTGGCACATCCGACAGCCGTTTAAAGGATATTATTTCAGATGCTTCCTATGGGCTTGATGAAATTCGTCGACTTGAGATAAAAAAATACAGGTTTAAAGATGAAAAAAAATATGGCGAAGGGGTTCGATATGGTGTCATTGCACAGCAGATTCAGGAAATATTGCCGGAAACTGTTTTAAAAGGAAAAGATGGATTCCTGTCAATCCGGTCAAATGACATCTTCTTTATTGCAATAAATGCTTTAAAACAGCTTGATAAAGAAATTCAAAATATTAAGCAAATGCTTGAACTTGATGATTTTAAGTCTGATTGCTCTAAATTATCTTCTATAAAAATAATAGCCCAGATTAATAAATTAAAAAATGAAAATAAAGAACTTAAAAACGAGATAAATATTTTAAAAGAAAATAATCAAAACCTTGAAAAAAGACTTGAAAATATTGAAAAGCAGTTGCAAAAAAACTATAAATAGGGTAAGGGAAAAGGTTCCAAGAATTTTTAGAATTCCTGAAACCTTTCTTAACTTATTTAATCAAAAGTTCTAGTAATACTAGAACTTTTTTTTGATTATTTTATTAATTTATTCAACCGTTGTTATTATTGATTTTTCTGGTTTTTCAAGTGAATTTTCTGCTGCTAATTGTAAAGCATCCATAACCACACCACGTGTCATAAGAGCCTTACCGCTTTTGTCAACACAGACTGATTTATTATCAAATTTTCCAAAATAAGCAAGTCCGGGTCTGCTTGCATTTGCAATATAGTTACAGCAAGATATTGAAAAAGTTCTGTCTTTAAACTCGGGTAAAGTTTCTCCGTTTTCATCAAAAAGCGGCTTCCAATCAGAATTTTCGTTTATATACACCTGTTTAACCTTTTTTGCATCCTGATCTTTTATACCAAGTCTTTCAACTCTAATATTGTTTGAAAACTCAAGAAAATCAGAATTTGTTGCTCCCTTTTCTTGTTTTCTTAATGAAGTTTCAAAAATTTCCCTAATATCATCGGGCGTTACATCATTTATTTTATAAATAGGTTTGTCAACATTCATTGTATCATTAATATTATAAAGCGATATATTTTTATTTTTTCCAGGCAGTTTTTCTCTTAAATCCATTGTAAGCAAAAATCCGAAATCACTTTCTGAACGGTCTTTTAAGGTATTTGCTATAAAAGTACCAAGTTCGCTCGTATCCCCAAGAGGTGCTCCGTTATCTCTAAAATTAAGAGCAAAAGGCGCTTTACATATAATTGTTTTCATGTTTTCAGATTCTGATATAATATTGCTATATTCATCACTCACTGGCAATGGACTATCAATATCTACATTCACTACAATATCTTCCTGGTGATTTTCCAATAAAGAGTCATAGTCATATCGATTATTTGCCATATTCATTTTAGGAACTTTCATACCGTCTTTTGTAAGCGTTGCTGTGACTGCACCTTTGCCATGTGCAGGTGGATAAACTGCTCTTATACCGTTTTTCTCATAATCGTGCAAACTGTGTGGATGTCCACCTACTATAAGTTTAAGGTTCTTTACATTTAAATCGTTTACCATAAAATCATTTAATTGGTCGGTATCCGGACAAAAATTATGCGAAATTAATATTGCTTCATCATATTCAACTTTATCTTTGCTTATACTTGCAAATGTATCTTTAAGTAATTTCTTTTCTTTTTCGATATCAATTCCAATACTTGCATCAATACTTGTACCAACAATTAAAACCTTCTTTTTTACTCCATCAACAATATCATCAACAACTGTATACGGTTTTATTACTTTTCTAAATGGATTGTTTTGTTTAAGAAGATCTACAGTCGTTGAAATAATCTCTACACCTTTTGATTTCAATTCTTCAAAAATTTTTAATAAATTTTTATCATTATTTTTTAAAATTAAATCTAATTCAACATTTCCAAGATTTAAAATAACATTTGTTGATTTATTTTTTGATTTAAATTTTAAATAAGTATCCTTTATTGCTGAATAACTGAATGTATCATGAAAACAATCACCTGCATCTATTAAAGTGCTTGTTTCTTTTCGGCTTTTTATAATACGCCCAATCTTTTCCAAAACACCCATACTCATTGGCAAACGGGAATGTGAATCAGTCATAAGAAAAAACATACCCTTAAATGATTGATTGTTTTGTTGCTTTCCTTGCACATTTTTTTTTGTAACAAAATTTGCTGAACCATGATCTGACATAATTTTCATAACATACTCTCCTTTTTTCATTTTAGACAAATAAATAACCATATTTATTATATACAAGACAAAAATTTACTACAACAAAAAATTTACAAATGTAAATTTTAATTAAAAAATCTTGAAACATAAAAATTAGGATCTGATTTTAATTTTAGTTTTATATCTTCTATTTCAATATCTTTAAAGTCAGGATTTAACACAAGTATTTTAGCTATTTTCTCACGTATTGTATAAAACTCGTCCATATTTGCACAATTGATTATAAGTTTTTTTAACATATCATTATAAGTCAATTTTAAACCTGCAATTGCTTCAAGATTCCAATATAGAGCAAAAATATGTTTGTTTATTTTATATCCTTTTTTGATAACTGGAATATTTTCATCATTAATAATATCAAGGCTTTTTTTTATTATGACGTTTTGAAATACAGTCTGGTTATTAAACTTTTTAACAGTTTTTATAACAAGCCTGCATATTGAAGGATTTATATCGTTAATAGCATTAGATAATATATTAATTGCATTTTCATTTTCAATAAGAAGTTTATATGTGTTATTTTTAATATTCTCGTTTAAAAATTCGTTTAGTTTAAATGCACAAGCTTCGCGTATATCATTTGGGGAACCAGTTAAATGATTCAAAAATAAATTTGTATCGTTTTGAGTTTTTAAATCGTTTAGGTTTAAAATATAAATAGCTTTATTTTTATCATCATTTGATTTTAATTTTTGAATTATATCATCATATTCAATAGTTTTTGATGCTAAAACAAAAGCATTTTGAATTTCATTATCTAAAGGTATAATATTTTCATCGTTTATCATACTTTTAAATATTACCATAAAAGGTTATAATTTAAAGTAAAAAATAGTTTTATAAGGTGATAAAATATATTATTTATAGTTAATAATAAATATTAAGGTGATAATAAAAACAAAGGAAACATTAAGAAAAATGGAAGCAATAAAAAATTTTTTTATGGAAATATTTATGTTAAAAGAAGAAACAAATAAGCATATTGGACTTACAAGTTTTAAAAGCAAAAAGAGTTACAAAATAACCGAACCAAAACTAAATAAGAATAAAAAAGACATAAAATTGTCAGATCTTATGAAAGGCAATTATTAATAATAAATATTATTTGCCTGACGGATTTATTTTTCAAAACATTTTTTAGCTTAACACAAGCTCATTTGTGGAAAAACATTTTGAGCTACTTCACGGTCGTCAAAATGTATTGTTTTATCTTTTAATATTTGATATGTTTCATGACCTTTGCCCGCAATAACAATTATATCATTTGTTTTTGCTATTTTAGGGATAAATTCAATAGCCTGCTTTCTATCACTTTCAACAAAAATACGTTTATTGTCCATGGTTTTAATGCCTGTCAAAATGTCTGAAATGATAACATCAGGGTTTTCACTTCTTGGATTATCGGAGGTAATAACAACCATATCAGCAAGCTCATCAGCAATCTTGCCCATTTTAGGACGTTTCGTTGCATCACGGTCTCCCCCGCAGCCAAATAAACATATTAGTTTTTGTGTTTCATCTTTTTTTAACGCCCTTGCTGCTTTTAAAACATTTTCCAAACCATCAGGTGTATGGGCATAGTCAACAATCACAAGCGGATTTGTATTTACTATTTCAAATCTCCCGCGAACCGGTGACACTTTTTCAATACGCTCTTTTATAGTTTTTAAATTAACTCCCAAGCCAATTGCCCCTGATATTGCACATAATGAATTATATACATTAAATAATCCTGATAATTTTATTTTAAGTTGAATATCGTTATTTTCGTTTTCATTCAAAAGATTTTTATCAACTTTTAGTTTATAAATTGTATAATCATCATAAAATTCAATATCATGTGCTTTAACATTAGCATTTTCACTATTTATTCCATATGTAATAATATTTACTCCCTCTTGTATGACATTAATGAAATCTTTTGCATATTTATCATCAGCATTTATAACTGCATATTTTCCTCTTTTTAAACTTTTAAACAACTTTGCTTTTGATTCAAAATAATTATGCATAGTAATATGATAGTCAAGATGGTCCTGAGTCAAGTTTGTAAACATAGCAAGTTCAATATTTATTCCACCGATACGATTTTGTTCGATTGAATGTGATGAAGCTTCAAATACACAATATTTTGAACCATATAAACGTATTTGGTTTAAAATACTTTGAAGTTCATTAGCTTGTGGTGTTGTATTATGTGTAGGATGATAACAATCTTCAAAATTTGTTTTATATCCTAAAGTTCCAATCAAACCACAATTTTCCCCGTTTTGTTCCAATATATGCTCCAAAATATGACTAACCGTAGTTTTACCATTTGTTCCTGTTACACCCAAGACTTTTATATGATGCGAGGGATAATCATAAAATGCATTTGATACCTCAATCAAGGCTTTTTGAGTGTCTTTTACAACAATCTGAATGGATTTTACATTTTCTATATAATGGTCGCATATTATTGCGTTGGCTCCATTTTTATAAGCATCATATGCAAAATTATGGCCGTCTGTATTATTACCCCGTATGCATACAAATATATCACCTTGTCGTACTTTGTTTGAGTCAATTGTAATACCGTTAATTATAATATCAGTATTTAAATTTCTGATTTCGCTATAGTTTATTTTGTTCAATAGTTTCTTTAGTTCCATATTTCTTTATCCTTAATTTGTTTTATTATCGTTACTAATATTTTTATCAGGTGGTATGTTCATAATTCTAGCAGTTTGAAGCGCTATTTCACGAAATATTGGAGCCGCAACAGTAGACCCCCATATTGCTTCGCCTTTTGGTGAATCAACAACTACGTATATAAGCACCTTAGGGTTATCAGCTGGCAAAAAACCAATAACCGATGTATAAAGTTGATTTGAATACCCTTTTTGTTTTTCCATAGGCTTACGTGAAGTTCCTGTTTTTGCTGCAACTGTATATTGTGGCAAGTTTAAAGGTCCTTTTGAATTGTTTATACTTTTTGTCAAAATTCGTTTTAATGCCTGTGCTGTTTCAGATTTTACAACTTCTCGACGTTTAACTTTTTCCTCAAGTTCCGCATCTTTATATTTTATAACATGAGGTGTAACGGCAATTCCATCATTTGCAATGGCTGAAACTGCATGCACCATTTGAATAGCTGTAACAGAAGCTCCATAACCATATCCCATTGAAGCTTGCATTGCTGCATCCCAGTTTGTATATTTGGGAAGCAGCCCAACAGATTCGCCTGGCAAATCAATACCTGTTTTTGACCCAAAACCAAACCGTCTTAACTGGTTATAATACTGTTGTTTGGGTATCATCTGAGCTATTTTTACACTCCCTACGTTACTTGAGTGTTCAAAATAATATACAAGGTCAATCATTCCAGGGTTGGGGTTTTTATAGTAATCATAGTTTTTTATTTCCCAAGACCCTATTTTGACTTTACCTGTGTCATTAACGAGTGAATTTTCATTCAAAAGACCTAATTCAATAGCCGTTGCAACAGTTAAAATCTTAAATGTTGAACCAGGTGGAAATATATCTGTTAGACTCCAGTTTTTAAGCGATAGTGCGCTTGCTTGTTTATATTGATTAGGGTTATAAGTAGGATTTACTGCGTATGCAAGAATCTCTCCGTTTTTTGGATCCATAACCATTGCAAACCCACGCGCTGCTTGTTTTTCTTTTACTACTTTATTTAATTCAGTTTCACATACGTGCTGTATTGCTGTATCTATAGTCAAGGTAACATTTTCACCTGACGCTGGTGTTGTTGTAGCAAGCGGGTCCGTATTTAAGTTGTATATTATGTTGCCATTTGGTGTTTTTTCAAACTCAACACGCTTATCGGCTTTTTCAAGTTTATCACGGCATGTGTATTCAATACCTGAGGAAACATCAGCTTCTGCGTTATAATAACCTAAAACATGAGCTAACATTTGACCCTGCGGGTATGTCCTATCATTTTGCTGCTCAACTGATATTTCTCTTAACCCCAATTTTCTTACCCGGGTTGCTGTTTTTTTATCTAAATCTTTCTTTAATAGTATTACGGGCTGGTTTTTTTTTAAAAGTTGTGTTAATTTTGAATACGACATATTAAGAACTGGGGCGAGTTTTGTTGCAAGTTCACTTATTGCATGGTCATAATCCCTAGTTATTGCATATACTTTATATGTTGTCATATCCGATGCAAGTTTTATACCATTACGGTCAAGTATCTGACCGCGCATAACCAAACTTAATGCACTCCTTTGACGTTTTGCCTTTACTCGATAGGACTTTGTGTCAAATATCTGACGGTAAAATAAATAACCTGCTAGTGACAAAAAAAGAAAAAACACAAGTATTTGTGTCACCATAAGCTTTTTATTGAACTTATTATATTTTGCTTTTGTATCTAAATCGTTTCGCATTTTTATTTTGAGTTTTTTTATAACCTTTCCTGAAAACATGCTAACATTAATGAGCGTTAATGTCTATTTTGTTAACTTTTTTATATAATTATTAACTGACACCTTAAATTTTTTATCATAAATGGTATTATAAAAATATATCTAAGGGAAAAGGTTATAAGAACTCCTGATTCCTAAAGCCTTTCTTAACTACCCCTAAATTAATTCTAGAATAAACAAAATCAGATTGTTCGGTTTAATACACTCCTTGCATTCCGATACAGGCTTCCTCTTTTACTCAAGAGGATACAAAAAGCTTGAGAAACTTACCAGACCTTGATATAATTTATCAAGCTTATTTTATTATAATGAAATTATGTATAATTGTAAAGATTTTTTGATGTGTTGAAAAAATTATTGAAAATGATATAATAAAAATAGGGTGAGCGGTTTAGGCCCCGCTCTTTAAAACCCTAAATGTTTTTTTGTTTTAGCACTAGTATTATTAGTAAAACTAATATTAGTGCTTTTGTATTAATACAAATCAACATTCCGACATCACCTCCTTTGCTGTTATGACATATACCGAATTTATAGTTCGTCTCATACAACTTTGGGAAGTTGAGCCTGCAGGTTTGCCCTATTTTAATTTTATAATGAAAATATGTATAATTGTAAAGTTTTTAAGCTCAAAAAAGGATTTGCAATATAAATAAATATACATTAAAATAATATTATAAAAGTCGGGAGTTTTTGAAATGAAGAAAATCGTTTTTATATTTTTTATTATGTTTTTGACAATCAATTCTTCGAATGCTTCAATAACAGGAGCAGATATGACATCAGCAACAGTGTTAAAAAATCTGAGATATTCAGATGAAACTATAAGGTTAATTCAGTTAAAATCAGTGAATCTTTTTGCCGAACCAATTGAACCTGAAAACGAAAAAAATTATGTTAAATTTTATAAATACTTAAACCCTGGTACAGATGGTTTGGAATTTGGCTTGCGTGATATTAAATTTTATAGTAACTGGCGTGACACATATTAAATAAGCTTATTCAAACTATTTATCTGTGGCAGATATTGGCTTAAATTTGCTTCATTTGCCATGTTCAAAGCTTTATTCAATAATGATTTGGCTTTCTTTGAGTTGTTTAAATCAATTAAAATGGATGCAGCCATAATATGGTTTTCAATGTTGTTTTTTAGTTCAATTGATGTTTTGTCAAACTCCATTGTTGAAACTTTTAAATCCTTTAATGCTTGAAGGTTTTCGTTAAAGTTTTTGTATGTTTTTGCTGATTTGGAATAAACTTTTCCAATAGTTCTGCTATCATTAGTTTCATCTGCCATGTCCTTTGCTGTTTCGATAAAATCAAAAGCAGCCTCTCTATTATATCTAGAGGCGTAAATTTCTCCGATATCAAGCAATGCATAGCTTTGAAGTTTTATATTCTCACTTTCACCACCATAAGAAACAGCAGCAATATAATGGTCCAATGACGTATCAATTATTGAAGACTCGTCATATATTTTACCAAGTGCCATATGTGAAAGTGCTTTAATATTGACATTATCAGCTGACACATTTATTGCGTTTGAATAGTATTCAATTGCCGTGTTGATATTATCGTTTCTATCATAGATTTTTGCTGCTTCATAATAAATTAAAGGTTCGATCTTTGTATCACCGATTTGATTAGCATAATTTAAAGCATCTTCATAAAAATCTAATGCATTCTGGTAATCCTTTGCATTGCCAAGTATTTTAGCCTGTGTAAACAAACTTTTCAATGTTTCGTCGTTGGGAATATAATTTTTTGTGTTATTTTTTTGTGAAGTTTCAATTTTAACACTTTGTTTTTCTTCTTCAAGTCTTGGTAAAGTTAAATTTCTTATAGAACTAACAGATTTGCCAGCATTGTTAGTGGAATCTATTGGTTTACTATCCAGGTTTATTATATTACTTCTATTTATTTGATTTTCATCAGGTTTTGTATCTTTAATTGGTATTGAGGAATTATCTTGTAAATCAGTGCTTGCTCTTAATGGTTCTTCATGGATTATTGCATCTTCTTTAGTCTGCAGTGAAGTTGATTTTGGTGCATTAGGGTATAGTATATCTAAATTTTCAGATATTTTTTCATCAACTTTTGAACCTTTTGGAAATTTAAGTTTAAAAGTTTCATTTATGTCATTTGGATTATTTTTATAATCAATGTCCTGCAAAAATAAAGCATTAAGCCAACCCTCAACAACATGGGAGTCTTTGTTTAGTGTTTTTGATATATAATCGTCAAGAAGTTTTGCAGCTTCTTTTAAATTTGTTTGTATAACATTTTTTTGAGGATTATTTGAATTTGACTCGTAATCTACCTTGCTTAAAAAATTATTAACATTATGAACGACATCATCGGGAGCATTTATTGCTATTTGGGTTTTGCGAAAATCAGATACAATCTGATGTATATTTATAATTTTTTTCCCTTTAAAATTATTGACAACATTATTGGGATTATTCGCATATGTATTTAAATTAAAATTTTGGTTACTTCCATAATTAAGGCTATTTTGATGATATCTGTGTTCAAGTTCTTCACGTGTAATTTCGGATGCATTTCCATTTGAGAGATTACCGCCGGTATTTTGGGTCTCTTCATCTTTACCTTGCACCTTTTGTTTGTTTTTATCGGTTTTATATCTGTAATGTATGTTTATTGGGTATATACTGTTATACAAAACTTTTTTCCCTCAAAAATTAATTCCCGAATTTCATTCATTATTAAATAAACTATATATTCTGACGGATGCTATAACTTATTGTTTAAGTTTTTATGGAAAAAATCATCTGTATATATGAATATTGTATTCATACATTAAAGTATTAATGCTATATTTATAATTTTCAACATTTAATATATATTTTTATTCTATCTTCCAATACGTATAATAGCTGGACGTACAGGACGTATTATACAGCCAAAATTACTTTTACATTTTGGGTTAACATTATCTATATATTGCTTAATCACATTTTCTGAATCATCTTTGCAGCCACAATATGGTGAAAATTTCTCACCGGTATATTTCATTGCTTCACAAAAATTCAGCGGCTTGTCATTTAACCGTTCAATGTTTAATGAATCAGGGTTACGAGTAATGACGTTAAATTTTAAAGGACTGTTTTTATCACTTGCAAGTATGCCAACCGGTATTATTTTTGAATCAAAATGTTCAAAAGCGAAGACATTTTTACCGTATGTTCCTGACTTAAATGGTGTATCAATTGATATATATATAAAATGGTTTGGATATGTTAAGCTTGTAGTCCCATTTATTTCTTTCTTAAATTCCTGGTGCCCTTCAGTTATATTTGTTAATTTAACGGCTGATTTATAAAATCGATTATTATTAAAATACCTACTAAAATAATTATTCCATTTGTTATAAAAACTACTTGAATCTTTAGCATTTGGATCGTTACTTGTAGAAGGCATTTGAACGCAAGGAATTTTTATGGTTTGGCATATGGCATTCCAGCAGCCAAGATTTTGAGAATTCCCAATTTTATCACCATTATTTGTATATGCAAAAATACAACACTGTTTATTCCCGTATGTTTGATATAAATTAAAAAATGTTTTGCATCTATCTTCATTATATAAATTGGTTGGAATTTTGTTTTTAATTTCAGCCCAGGTTTCACCGCAACGATTTACCCCTCTTTGAGTTATGAATATTCCAACGTTACTTGAACTTGCGCTACCAAATCGCACCGAATTTATTTTACCATTACCGTATACCGACTTTGTTGAAGTATATGGATTGTATATAAATAAGTTTTTATAAGAATTAGAAGAAGCTGAACCTGTTGAATTTACGTCACATATGGCATCTTGTTCAATATTTGCGGTATAATTATATATATCTTTTTCAAAATAATTATTATCAACAAGACTTGATGTAGCTATAAAATAAAAGCTCACATTATTTGAAGAAACAAATGCCCGGTTTATTATTTGTTGGTTTAAATCAAAATCACCCGTTTCATTTTCTTCATCTTTAGGAATTTCTTCAGTAGTTTTTGTACAATTATAATATTTATCGCCAGTTTTTGCACTATCATTTATAAGGTTTTTATAACTTTCAGAATATTGCGAAATATCACTTACATATGTTGATGTATATGGAATATATGATTCAGTCGCCCAACCATTTGAGTTAACATTATATTTATATGTTCTTGTGCAGTCATACGTATTTGTAATATTGGGTTTTACGTCTTTTGATATCATAAATTGCGATGTTCCCTGAATACAATCAACAGAATTATAAGTATTGGTGTTTGAAACAAAAGCATCGCAATAGCTTATTGCACTGGTATCAAGCATAATATCGTTAAGATTTTTGTTTTTATTTTCCTGCTTCTTTAATAAAACTGTATTTACGTTTTTAGCCACATACTGTAATTCGTTATAAATTCCAAAGAGATAAAGCTGAATTTTGTTTTCCATATTTTTAGTCATAACTCTTGCAACAACAGTCCATATTAAGCCGATAAGAACCATAACAATTATCATTTCAGCTAAAGTAAATGCTTTTTTTTCATTTGTGTTTTTTAACATATACAATAAAATTCCTGAGCATGATTTTTTTATAATTATAACATAAAAAAGTAAGTAAAATTTAATTTTACTTACTTTTAAAATCAATATCAAAAAATAAATTATGCTGCTGCTTTTGCGTTTTCAACAATAATTTTGAACGCTTCAGGTTCGTTTACTGCCATTTCAGCAAGCATTTTACGGTTAACCTGAATGTTAGCTTTTTTAAGTAAATTCATAAATTTGGAATAACTTAAATCATATAAGCGGACTGCGGCATTAATACGAACAATCCACAAACGGCGCATGTTACGTTTCAAAACCCGACGGTCACGATATTGATATTTTAGTGCTTTCATAACAGCACAGTTTGCAACTTTAAATATCCGTGAACGTGCACCTTTAAAGCCTTTAGCTAATTTTAATATTTTTTTATGTCTTTTTCTTAAAACATTACCACGTTTTACTCTCATTTTATATTATCCTCCTTGATTTCCTATCTTGAATACTTCTTGTATGGTAACTCTTTTGATACCAACTCTAAATGCGTTGAAGAAACTTCAACCATTGAGGATAATCTGTTTTTGCGAGCAGGACTTTTGTGAGCCAAAAGGTGTTTTTTACCGGCTTTACGTCTTGTAATTTTACCGCCTGCTGTCACTTTGTATCGCTTTGCAGCAGCACGATGTGTTTTCATTTTGCTTTTCATTTTGATTTTTCTCCTTTTTTCTTCTCGATTTTAGCCACGTTACTTATTTTGTAAATTAGGCAAAAGAGTATTATTCATTTTTAATATTACATGAAACATTTTACTTTTGCAACTTTTTTCAGAAGTTTTAAAATAAACATATTTATTAATTATGACAATAATCATAAATACTTGCACAAAGCCGCAAATGAGGATATAATCAAAATATGGAAAATGAAGAAATAGAAATATTAAAACTTAACGTACAAAATGCAATATCCAAACGTCAAATGATAATAAGTCTTTTTGCATTGGTCGTAAGCGGCACTATAGGATTATTGTTTCTTGACAAGAGTTTTGTAAAATATTTATTAATGGGATTAGGATTTTATTACACTTTTATTCTTATATTAAATTATTTAAGTAATGAGTCAAAGTTAAACCAGATGTTAAAAAGAAAGAGGGAAAAAAATGGATAATACTATAATAATGATAGGATTGACAATTGCAATCATTTGGATGTCTATTGTTCAAACAAAAACAACTATTAAGCAGTAAAACCAAAAGATATATAAACACCGATAAAAATATTTTAAATTTTACCCTTTTTTATATATAATAAAATTATCAGGATAAAGGGTGAAAATATGTGTATCAGAAAAAGAGCCGAAGAAAACGAATTAAAACTATTAAGCAAATATGCAACAAAAAGTAGTGAAAGCAAAGGCAGGGATATTGAGGAGGAGCCTTGTCTAATTCGTATGTGTTTTCAGCGCGATAGAGATAGAATTTTGCACTCGAAAGCATTCCGTCGTTTGAAGCACAAAACCCAGGTCTTTTTTTCACCTCAAAACGACCACTATCGAACCCGCATGACCCATACTTTGGAAGTTTCTCAAATTGCAAGGACTCTCTCTCGTGCGTTGAGCTTAAACGAGGATTTGACGGAAGCTATTGCCTTAGGACACGATTTAGGACATACACCATTCGGCCACAGCGGTGAACGAGTTTTAGGCGAGATTATGAAAGATTTAGGCGGATTTCGCCATAACGAACAAAGCCTTCGTGTTGTAAAATATATTGAAAAATTAAATTTAACAAAAGAAGTAAAAGACGGCATTTTGACTCATAGTTGGGGATTAAAACCAATTACGCTTGAAGGTATGGTAGTTCAACTTGCAGATAAAATTGCCTATTTAAACCACGATATTGAAGACGCTATTGAATCAGGTTTAATTAGTGAAAATGCTATGCCTGAAGACTGTAAAAAATATTTTACTACAAAACGTAAAAACAGACTTGCCAAAATGATAAATGATGTTGTCGATAACAGCTTGGATAAAGAAAAAGTCGAAATGTCCGAAGAATGTTGGTTTTATTTAAATAAATTGCGCAATTTTATGTTTGAAAAGGTGTATTTAAATAATGAAGCAAAAATAGAAGAAAATAAAGTTGAGGGAATTATTAGACAGCTCTTTGACTATTACTTAAATTATATAGATAAAACAATAAGTGAAAAAGAAGATATAATAAAATTGGCTGTTTGTGATTATATAGCAGGTATGACAGATAGGTATGCTGTTTCCAAATATGAAGATTTATTTATTCCAAAATCAAGCCAAAATAAAAAATCAGACGAGCAAATATTTAAATTAATCGGAATAGATGGTATTTATGCAAAATAATGATTATGCGTCAATTGTTGAACAAATAAAAGACAAACTT
Organism: uncultured bacterium; assembly: GCA_900553845.1. Classification (GTDB taxonomy): domain Bacteria; phylum Cyanobacteriota; class Vampirovibrionia; order Gastranaerophilales; family Gastranaerophilaceae; genus UMGS1477. Next base: position 10,368 of record USEW01000003.1, on the reverse strand, counting down.
GATATAGTCGATGTAATAAGTGAAAGTGTAATATTAAAAAAATCAGGCAATAATTATTGGGGCCTGTGTCCGTTTCATAACGAAAAAACTCCTTCATTTTCTGTTAATCCGCAAAAACAAATATACAAATGTTTTGGCTGTGGTGAAGGTGGTGACGTTTTTTCTTTTATTATGAAAACAACAGGAGCGAGTTTTAATGATGTAATAAAAGAATATGCAGCAAAATTTGGCATTGAACTGCCTTCAAATTTTAAAAAGACATATGATAATCAGGATAGAAAAAAAGAAATATATAGTGCTTTAAAAGAAGTAAGCGAGTTTTATTGTGATATACTTTTAAACTCAAAATCGGGCATAAAGGCATATGAGTATTTAAAATCAAGACAAATAAATGATGAAATAATTAAAAAATATCATCTTGGCTTTGCTTTAAATGAATATGATGGTATTCAAAAGAAATTAAGTCATATAAAAGCTGAAATATTGAAGGATGCAGGTTTGATAATAGAGCGTGAGCGTAATTCTAGTTCAATAGATAGATTTCGTAACCGTATAATGATACCTGTGTTTAACGAAATGGGAGAAATTGTTGCTTTTGGGGCACGGGCAATAGAGGAAAAACAATCTCCAAAATATTTAAATTCTCCTGATACCATTGTATACAATAAAAGTAAAATATTATATGGCCTATATCATGCAAAAGAAGCCATAAAAGAAGAAGACGGTGTTGTAATAATGGAAGGATATTTTGATGTAATAAGCGCGCAAATGGCAGGCGTAAAAAATTGTGTTGCAAGCTGTGGAACATCTTTAACATTAGACCATGTTAAACTTATGTCAAAATACACACCTTCAAAACGCATTTATATGGCATTTGATTTGGATAACGCCGGAAAAATGGCAACAAAGCGAAATGCAAACGTTATAAAAGAAGCATTTGGATTGTTAGGAGAAATAAAACAATATGATGAAAGCTATACAACTTTAAATAATGATAAATATGTATGTGAATTGCGTGTAATAAATTTGCCTGACGGCAAAGATCCTGATGAATTTATACGTCAATACGGGGCACAAGAATATAAAAAGCAAATGTTAAATGCTCCTTTATTTATTGATTACCAGCTTAATACAATCCTTTCTCAGAAAAAAGAAAATATGTCCCCTCAAGAAAAAACTATGATTGTAAAACAACTAATTGAAGTATTAAGAGATATAAATAATGAAATTATCCTAAGCGAATATATAAAAATATCTGCTAAATCACTTGACCTTAAAGAAGAAAGTATATATAGCGAGTTGAAGAAAAGTAGTGTTTATGAAGAAGTAAATTATGAAGAAATGCAAAGAAATGTAAAAAAAACACCAAATATTGAAAAAAAAGCGCAAAAAAATTTACTTTCAGTTTTTATAATAGATGAGAACGTATTAACGTTAGATGAATTAAGTTTAATCATGAAGGATGTTAATTTTTCTGACGAAACATTAAAACAGATTAAAAATACGATTGACAAATTAGCATGTACAGTAAATAATGTAAGTGAACTTCAAGAAAGATTATATATTGAATATGCACAAAATAATGAAATAAAAAATATATTGAGTGATTTGGTCTATTTGTCAGAAAGCTATAAAGAGTTATCTGAAAAGGATTTATTAGGAATAATTTATGAAAATATAAATAAAATAAAAACATCCGAGACAAAACAGTTAATAGCAAACTTAAAGAAAGAATATGCATTAGCTAGTGATGATGAAACAAAACGTCAATGTCAATTAAGGATACAAGAACTGATAAAAATAACGAGAACTGGAGAAATTAACGTATGAGTAGAAAAAAATCTGATAAATCAATAGTGTCTGTAGTGGATGAAGATATTATTAATGATGCAGATGATTTATTTGATGGAGAAGATAGTCCGTTATCAACTGATAATATAGATACCATAATAGGCGCAGCAGCGACAAAATTAGGTAGTGTTGGCTCAATTGATTCAACATTTGATAATGATAATTCGCCTTCATCACTTGATGAAGATACAGAAGATGATGACGATGAAGATTCAGAATCCGGTGAATTAGCTTTACCTCGGGGTGTATCAAGTGATGATCCCGTACGTATGTATTTACGTGAAATAGGTAGAATAAAACTATTAAATGCAGAAGAAGAAATCCAGCTTGCTCAAAAGATTTTATCAGGTGGAAAAGTTGGTGCAATTGCAAAACGTAAACTTGTGCAAGCAAATTTGCGACTTGTTGTAAGTATAGCTAAAAAATATGTAGGTCGCGGAATGTTATTTTTGGATTTAATTCAGGAAGGAAATTTAGGATTAATACGTGCTGCTGAAAAATTTGACCATGAACGTGGTTATAAGTTTTCAACATATGCAACTTGGTGGATACGTCAGGCAATTACTCGTGCTATAGCAGACCAGGCAAGAACAATTCGTATACCTGTGCATATGGTTGAAACAATTAATAAATTAAAGAAAATTACCCGTAAACTTGCTCAGGATTTGTCACGTAAACCAACAGAAGATGAATTGGCTATGGAAATGGGAATATCAGTGCCAAAGTTAAGAGAAATTGTAAAGGTAGCTCAGGAACCTTTGTCATTAGAAACACCAATTGGTAAAGAAGAAGATTCACGTTTGGGTGATTTTATTGAAGATAAAGATGCTGATGCGCCCGTTAAAACAGTTGCTCATGAATTGCTTCGTGAAGACTTAGCTGAAGTTTTAAGTGGACTATTTCCTCGTGAACGAGATGTTTTACGCTTACGTTTTGGTATGGATGACGGTCGTCAAAGAACACTGGAAGAGGTTGGTCAATTATTTGGCGTCACCCGTGAACGTATACGTCAAATTGAAGCAAAAGCTTTAAGAAAATTGAGACATCCTAATCGCAGCAAAAGATTAAAAGAATATATTGAAACATAACTTTTTTGTTATACAATAATATATGCAAATAAAGTAAGCCTTGAAAAAGCTTTAATTGATAAAAACAGGGAGAAAAACGTTATTATCAAGTTAAATTAAGAAAGGCATAAACACTAAAATGAACATTAACAACAATAATTCCTATAGTGGAGGAAATAAATATTCCTCAAATTTGAAAAAAGACAAAACAAAAATAAATATGGCTGAATTGGATATTGAAATGAAAGCTAAAAATATTTATAAAAATACGAAAAATTATAATATAAAAACTAAAAATTTAATTGATTTTATAGGTAGGTAAATTCCTACCTTTTCGTATATAATTAGGGAGAGGAATATATGAAAATAGCCGGAATTAATTGTTATACTCCAGTTAATACTTATTGGATAAAAAGAGCTGAAAATAAAAAAACTACCTTTAACACAAAGTTGATCAATAACTACCTAGCACATGATAAAATATCTTTTAAAATGAAAGGTTCAGGTCAAGTTAATAACATGAAAGAACTTGTTGCTTATGTTGGACGTGATAACGCATATAAAATTATAAAAACTTTGCAAAAATGTAGATATTCAAAAGCTGATGTATTAACTTCAAGAAAAACAAAAATAAATGAAAAAAATGGTAAAATATATCTTTCCCGTTTTAATTCTTGTGATGATGACGGCAAATTAAGGGGAGATTGCCGCGAACTAATGATAAAAGCAGGAAAAGAGATAATCAAAAAATGCCCTGATTTAAAAGTTCGTGGTATGGGAATTTTCAATCCTGAATATACGATGATTCATTGTGTATTAGCTGTAACAAAAAAAGGCTCCGATGAAGATAAATCTGTTGAGAATCGTATGTTTGACCCTGAAAATGATATTTTGGTTATTGACCCGTCTTTTAGAACATACAAAATAGAACACTATATCCCTATTGCTTCAAAAATATGTGATATTGAAGAGGAAGACAATTTGAATAAAAAAAAGAATGGAACAATTGAGCTTGAGGTCAATAAACCTATTATTCTCGGAAGTTATTCTGATATAGCCTTAGATCTTAAACTTCCATATTTAAGTGAACAATTCGGTGTTAATACTAAATCACCGCTTATTGGAATTTATAATGATGGAAGCAAATTACAGGCAACTACTATTACTCCTGAACAAAAAAAACAAAACCATATTATATCTTTTGCTATAAGCAATTTAGAAAATCACATAAATTATTTTCTACAAAATATTTAAACTATTTTTGTTATAAAATATTTATATGGAAAAATTTAATGATTATTTAAATAGTCTAAAAAAGGAAGACTTTCTTACAAAAGTTAATTTACATATTCACACCAATTGCTCAGATGGCAAAATGCTTCCATCAGAAGTAATTGAATATGCTCAAAAACACAATTTTGAAACTATATCTATATGTGACCATAATACTATTTGTGCATATAATGATGAAACAGTTAAAAATTATAAAAATATTATACCAGGCGTTGAGTTTGATTCCTGGCATAAAGGAGTTTTAATTCATCTATTAGGTTATAATATTGACATTAATAATGAAAAATTACTTTCATTGTGTGCAAAAAATAAAAAAGAAACAGAACTTGATATTATAAGGTTATTTAAAGCTTTTCAAAGGAAACCTAAGAAGATTATTGAAGCTATACACGACTCTGGCGGCATTGCTGTTTTAGCTCACGGGGCTTGTTGTTGGGCGTTAAATATCGATAATTTTGTTAAGTCCCTTGTTGATATAGGGCTTGACGGACTTGAAGTTTATTATCCTTATCGTCGTCATCGTGGAATAATTAAATTTCATTCAGCAAACTCGATTGAAAAATTAAGTGAAAAATATAAACTTATAAAAACAGGCGGAACAGATGCTCATGGATTTAGCTTATTTTAATATTTAGTTTTATCAATAATTTCTTTTTTATCTTTATTTTCAAGTCTTATTGTCTCAATTTCATATAATTTGGTATCAATAAGATTTATATCTGACTTATTTTCATCATTTATTTGTTGTTTTTCATATTTTACATCGTTATTTAAATAGGGCTTATTATTAAGTATACGATTAATGGCTTCAAGCTGCTGGTCGCGGATTGATTTTTGAGATTGTTTTGTCATTTTTAAAACTGAATTTTGAATGTTTACATTATTTGGTTCAGATTTATTTTTATTCTTTAATACAATAATTTCTATTCTACGGTTTAGAGCTTTATTTTTAGGTGAATTATTTTTAACTATAGGTCTTGTATCTGCAAAACCAATAGCTGTAAATAAATCAGGCACAAATTTGAATTTATCTATCATATAACGAACAATAGAACAAGCTCGAGCGGCTGAAAGTTCCCAATTTGAGGGATATATTGGGCTATTTATTGGCTCTGAATCTGTGTGTCCTTCAACACGTATTAAGTGAAGCATAAATTTTTTACCAATTAATGCCCCAATATAATCAATCTTTTTCATTGTTTCTTTTGATAAAGTTGCGCTTCCTGGAGCAAAAAGAATATTTGAATCATTCAAAGTTATGACAAGTCCACGGTCGTCAATTTTTGCTGTAACGCCTTTTAATTCGTTGTTTTTAAGCTTATTAATATCGTCTTGAATCTGCTGAAAGGATTCTTCTTCGTATTTTGGGCTAATATATTCCATGAATAATGAATCAATAAGTGCATCATTTGCACCGGAGGAATCAATAACGTTTTCTCCGCTATCTTTTAGAATAGATTGTTCGCCTTGTAAAAAAGAAATTGACCTAAAAGCAGATTTTATAGAATCTTGAAGTTTGGTAAATTCATTAACATCAGTTTGGGCAAGCGCATACAAAACAACAAACGTTGCAAACAGTAATGTCATAAAGTCAGCATATGACACCAGCCAACGTTCAAGATTTTCATGTTCTTCATGTTTTTTCTTCTTTGCCATAATTTTTATGCTTTAGCTTCACTGCTTTCTTTTAAGTGGCTATCTAATACAAAAGCATTTAATTTACGTTCAATTAATGCAGGTGACTCACCTGCTTGAATAGCCATAACCCCTTCAATAATAAGTTCTTTTAAAACAAAAACTTTTTGATATTTAAATTTTAAACGTGTAGAAAATGGAATAAAAATTAAATTTGCACTACCCACACCATAAACTGTTGCAACAAAGGCAACGGCAATACCAGCACCAAGTTTTGATGGGTCTGATAGATTCTGCATAACTTGAATTAGGCCTAAAACCGCACCAATTATACCAATTGTTGGGGCAAACCCTCCTGCTGATTCCCAAACTTTTGAAGCCCCATTTATTTTAGATTCAAGTTGAGTAAGTTGATTTTCAAGCATACTTTGTACAAGAGTTGGATCTGTTCCATCTGCTATTAGTTCAAGACCAAAACGAAGAAGGTTGTCGTTTGCATTTTTTGCATCTTTTTCTAGCGATATTACACCTTCTTTACGTGCTTTTTGCGCATATTGAATTATTTCATCAATAGTTTCTTCAAAATTAACCTTTGGTCCTGCAAATATATCTGTTAGCATAAGCATTGCATCTTTCATTATAGGCACGGGAAAACTCATTATAACCGCTCCTGCTGTACCACCAAATACTATAAATGCTGCTGTTATTTGTATTAGTTGTCCGATGTTGCCACCTTCAAGAGCCTGACCTATCAGAATACATACTATACCAAAAAAAACGCCTATTAATGCACCTAAATCCATAATTATACTTTTCTATATTCCATACTATTTTTCATATTTTATTTAATCATAAATTATAAAATTTGGACTCCGTTAAAAAACTGAAATTTAATATTTATAATTCTTAACAGCTCTTTGAATATCGCGATTTTGTGATTTTTTAGCCAAATCTTCACGCTTGTCATAAAGTTTCTTACCTTTCGCCAAACCAAGCTCTACTTTTGCAAATCCGTTTGATAAAAAAACAGAAAGTGGAATAAAGGCTAAGTTGTCTTTTTTTATTTTTCCCATTATCTTTAATATTTCACGCTTGGTTAATAAAAGTTTTCTATCACGATTCTCAGGATGGTTGTATCTGTTTCCTTCTAAATAATGACTTATATGCGCATTATATAACCAACATTCATTATTTTTATCTATTTTGGCAAAACTATCTTTTAAGTTTATTGCATTTTTACGAATAGATTTTATTTCTGTTCCATATAGAACTATGCCTGCTTGATAGGTTTCAAGAATATTGTACTCGTGATATGCTATTTTATTTTTTGTTATTAATTTGCGACTTTTTTTATCCATTATTTAAATATCCTAAATGTTTTTATTTTATTTGTCAATTTGAAAAATATTTATGAATAATATTTGAAGTTTTATCTAAATCTTTTTCATTTAAAGCTGGATAAACACCAACCCAAAAAGTGTTAAACATAATAAAATCGGTATTTGGCAACAACTTATAATGACTTTCATTTAAGTCTTTTGAGTTTATAATATTTGAATTTCCAATTCTTAATTCAATATTATTTTCAACAAACATAGGCTGGCGAAGCATATTCCCGGCAAAAAGCTGACGTGTTCCAATGCCATTTTCTTCAAGATATTTAACAAGTTCTTGTTTTGAATATTTTGAATTTTCTTTAACTGATAATAAAAAACCAAACCAGGAAGATTGTGCATTTTTTGCTGTTTTAGGAAGTATTAAATAATCTTTTAAATCATCAAGTTTTTGAAGTAAATAGTTTGCATTTTCTTTTCTTTTTTCCAAAAATTGAGGTAATTTTTTTAACTGTGAAAGCCCGATTGCTGCTTGAAAATCTGTAATTTTTAAGTTATAACCCAAATGTGAATATGTATATTTATGGTCATATCCAAAAGGTAAGTTGCCAAGTTGCATATTAAACCTATTTTTGCAAGTATTGTCAACACCGGGTTTGCACCAACAGTCACGTCCCCAGTCTCGATATGACATAATTATATGGTATAATTGAGAATTATTAGTTATCAAAGCTCCGCCTTCACCCATTGTAATGTGATGCGCTGGATAAAAACTAAATGTAGCTATATCTCCAAATGTTCCTGTTTTTTGCCCGTTATATGTAGCTCCCAATGCATCACAATTATCTTCAATTAACCATAAATTATATTTTTTTGCTATTTGTTGAATTTTATCAAGATTAAATGGGTTTCCCAAAGTATGTGCAACAATAATAGCCTTTGTCTTTTCACTTATTGCTTCTTCAATTTTTTTTGCATCAATATTATAAGTTTCAAGTTCAACATCAACAAAAACAGGCACAAGCCCGTTTTGAACTATAGGATTAACTGTTGTTGGGAACCCAGCAGCTACTGTTATAACTTCATCCCCTTTTTTAAGCTGTCTTTCACTCAGTTTATGAGATGTTAAACTTGAAATGGCAAGCAAATTTGCGCTTGAACCTGAATTTGTAGTTAAAGCGTATTTTGTTCCCATAAATTTTGAGAACTCTTTTTCAAATTCGTCATTAAATCGTCCAGCGGTTAGCCACATATCAAGCGATGCTTCGATAAGATTTGCTAAATCTTCTTCATTTAAAACTTTTCCGCTTGCAGGAATGTATTTTTTTTCATCGATTGATTTATTTTTTTTTATTTCATTAAAATATTCTTTTGCACTTTCAACTACTTTATCGCGCAAATTTTGTTCCATACTATATTTTCCTCGTAATTTTTTATTTGATTTAATGTATAACCAAGCATATCATTATTATTTTGATAATAATTTTTATACCAGTCAACTGTTTGTTTGATTGCTTCATTTGCATCATATAAAGGTGTCCAATTAAGTTCTTTTTTAGCTTTTTCAATATTTAGCATAAGCAAAGTTGCTTCATGTAAGTTATCAATTTTATTACAAATAACATTCCCTTTTTGATAACATTTTATAATTTCATTTACAACATCAATAACTTTTAGAATAGAGTCCTTATTTGGGCCAAAATTGTAACCTTGAGCATATTTATTTTTTTCATTATAAAGCATCATCCCAAGAAGCAAATAGCCTGAAAGAGGCTCAAGCACATGCTGCCATGGTCGCACTGCATTTGGGTTTCTTATTTCAATTGGCATATTATCATTAATAAATCGAATACAATCTGGGATAAGACGCTCAAAAGCCCAGTCTCCGCCCCCAATTACATTACCTGCCCTGGCTGTTGCCATATAATAACCATTTTCTAAAAATGAGCGACGATAGGATGATGACATAATCTCAACACATCCTTTTGATGAAGAATACATATCATACCCGCCCATTGGCTCATGTTCACAATATCCTTCATTTTTTTCTTTATTTTCATAGCACTTATCCGTTGTCACATTTACAAACGAAATTACACTATTTGATATTTTTGCCGCTTCAAGCACATTTAATGTTCCAATCACGTTTGTTTTATAGGTTAATTTAGGTTCAAAATAAGATAACCTAACAAGCGGTTGTGCTGCAAGATGAAAAACAATTTCAGGTTTAAAATCAATAAATGTTTTATTCAGTTTTTCTTCATCAAGGATGTCGCCATAAAAAGTCTTAACTTCCTTTTCAATATTAAGTGAAATAAACATGGAAGGATTAGTATTTGGTTTTAAAGAATAACCTAAAACGTTTGCTCCTAATGATTTTAGCCACAAAGCAAGCCAGGAACCTTTAAACCCTGTATGACCTGTTATTAATACTTTTTTACCATTATAAAAACTTTTTAACATAATTTTTACTCTTAATCTATCTTTTCTCTTACATATTCCAAACCGCCCATGGAGCTTCATCATTTTGCCACATATTTGTTAAATCTATTTTGTCACGTAATGTGTCCATTGGCTTCCAGAAACCACTATGTTTATATGCGTTTAGTTTATTATCTTTTGCAAGATTTTCAAGCGGTTTACGTTCAAAAACGATATTGTCACTGTTTTTATCAATATAATCAAATACTTCATTTTCACAAACAAAAAATCCGCCATTTATCCAACTTTCATCTCCCTTTGGCTTTTCCATAAAGGATGTAATAACATTATCATCTTTTATAACTAAAGCACCAAAACGTCCTTGAAGTTGGACTGCTGTCATTGTTATAGCTTTTTTTGAAGCTTTATGACATTTTATAAGTTCATTTATATTGACATCACTAACACCATCGCCATATGTTAAAAAAAACGGCTCATTTCCAATATATTTTTGAGCTTTTTTAATGCGGGAACCTGTCATTGTATCTTGCCCAGTATAAAGCATGGTTACTTTCCAGGGTTCATTTCGTGTCTTATGGACTTCTACAGTATTATTATTCATATCAACGGTAACATCAGAGTATCGGTTATAATAGTTAATAAAATAATCTTTAATAATATGTGGTCAATATTTAGCTATCCAATTACATTTCAAGTTAAAATGTAATATTGTCCCAATATCTATAAAATTTTTGTATCAAGTAAAT
>USEW01000002.1 GCA_900553845.1 uncultured bacterium | reverse complement strand
AACATAATATTTATTTTGTTTTAAAATATCAAAATTATTTTTGACTTTATAAATATTTTGATATTTTCCGTACTCATGTTTTTTATCACAATTTGGGTCTATAATTCCAAGCCCGTTTTGAAGAAGAGTCACGGCTAAATTTTTATTATCAATATAAACATCGCCATAATAATCTGAATCTTTTGTTTTCTTATAATTTTTTAAAAGAATATTTTTATTTAGAACATTTTTGTTTAAATAATCCAAAGTGTTATGTTCAAGTGCCAAGTAATAAAGTTTATGAAATCCAAGATTTGCTTTATTTTGTTTAAAATCAAATAAACCATTAATATAAACAACTTCGCAATTATTTTTATTATCCAACTTAACACACAATTTATTGGGTGATAATATTTGATTTACGACCCCTGTTTTTGTATCATTTTTTAATGCAATAAACAAAATAAAGATAAAAAGTAATATCAAAATTAAAATATCAAGTATTATATTTTTTAATTTCATATAAAAAATTATAATACAAGGATATTAAAAAGACTGGTAAATTGGATAAAAAAATAGTAAAATAAAATAAAAGATAAACATTATGGATAGAATATATTAAAATGCAGCAAATACATTCATTTGAAGAACTAAAAGAAATTTTAGTTGAACAAAATCGTGATAAAAAAGATTTAGAGGAAATAGAACAGGCATATTTTTATGCAAAAAAGGTGCATGAAGGTCAATATCGGGTAAGTGAAGAACCATATATTGTCCATCCGCTTGTTGTTGCAAAAATACTTGCTGATTTGCTTGTTGATAAATCAACCATCATTGCCGCATTGCTTCATGATGTATTGGAAGATACAGATACAAAACCCGAGGAAATTAAAGAACGTTTTGGTGATGACGTTTTAAATTTAGTTTTAGGTGTAACAAAATTAGGGAAATATCAGTTTAAATCAAAAGAACAAAGACAGGCTGAAAACTTTCGCCGCATGATAATAGCAATGGCAAATGATGTCCGTGTCATATTTTTAAAACTTGCTGATAGACTTCATAATATGCGAACACTCAATTATATGGCACAGGCAAAACAACAAAAAATAGCACAGGAGACTTTGGATATTTTTGCACCGCTTGCAAATAGATTAGGTATTGGTAAAATAAAAGCCGAGTTGGAAGATTTATCACTGCGTTATTTACATCCTGATAAATATTTTGAAATAGCCCAGCTTGTTTCACAAAAAAAACAAGAACGTGAGCAAACAGTCCAAATGCTCATTGAAAGCATTTCAAAAACACTAAAACTAAATGGCATAAACGCACAAATTCAAGGTCGTGCAAAACATTATTATAGTATATATAATAAAATGAAACGTACCAACATGGCATTTCATGATTTATATGATATTACTGCAGTTCGTGTTATTGTTGAATCAGAACGGGAGTGCTATGAAGTTTTGGGGATTATTCACTCTCAATTTAAACCGATAGCAGGCAGATTTAAAGACTATATAGCAATGCCAAAAGCAAATATGTATCGTTCATTACATACATCAGTCTTAGGTCCGCGTTCAAAACCATTGGAAGTCCAAATAAGAACCCGGCAAATGCATGAAGTGGCTGAATATGGTGTTGCTGCACACTGGAAATACAAAGAATCCGGCTCATCTACTATAAACAATAAAGAAGATGATATTAAATTTACATGGATGAGAAAATTTATTGAGCTTGATAAAGAAGCTAATAACACAAACGAATTTGTTGATGAAGTTAAATCATATTTTTTTGAAAATGAAGTTTTTGTTTTTACCCCGATGGGAGATGTTTTTGATTTGCCACAAGGTGCTACAGCCATTGATTTTGCATTTCGTATACATTCTGATGTTGGAAGTAAAACAGTTGGTGCGCTTATAAATGGTCGTATTGCACAACTTGATACTCCGCTTATAAATGGTGATATTGTTGAAATACTGACATCAAAAAATGCAACGCCTAGACTTGATTGGTTAAATTTTGCAAAGTCAAAAGCTGCTCAAAGCAAAATTAAACAGTGGTTTAAGAAAAATAAACGTGAAGAACACATTGTAATTGGACGAAACCTTCTTGAAGCCGAGTTAACCAAAAATGTGTTTGATGAAAAAATAAAAAATAACGATTTAAATAAAGTTGCATTGGAAATGAATTATAGAACCGCTGAAGACTTGCTTGCAGCTTTAGGATATGGAGAAACTACCGTTGTTAAAATTATTAATCGGCTTAAAAAAGACGAAGAAATTGAAAAAGAATTAAAAGATAACGAAAGTTTTATTCAAACAAGGAAAAAACGCAAAACAAAGGATGACATTGTTGGACTTGAGGGAATGCTATATACTTTTGCAAAATGCTGCTCCCCTGTCCGCGGTGAGGAAATTGTAGGTGTAGTTACTTGTTCAAAAGGAGTCTCCATTCATCGAAAAGATTGTAATTCTTTATATAATGTTCCTCAAGAAAGGTTAATGAACATTGCCTGGGCTGAAAACTCATCAAATAAAACTTATATAACTTCAATTCGTGTTGATGTTCAGGATAAATTAGGAATGTTAAAGGAAATTCTTACGACTTTAACTGAGTGTAATGCAAATGTAAGTTATGCAAATATTAAATCGAATAAAGCAAAAAATGTAGGCATTCTTTATTTGGGTATTGAAGTTGATAATATAGATAGACTTCGTCGTGTTATAACATCACTTCAAAGCATTCCTGAAGTTTATTCAGTTAAACGTGTCTCTGTTAACAACTGTTTAAAGAATAACGATAAATCAAATAAAACAGGCTCATCCTCAAGCTCAAAACGTAAAACTCACTCAAAATAGTTTCAATTATTTAGTTCTTTAAAAATTTCATTATCAGTTTTAAAATTACAAAAATTTATTTTATTTGAAACAACACTTTGACGATAATCATTTTTATTTATAGAACGTGATTCAACAATGCATGATGGCGGCATTATTGTCCATTTATATAAAGCTTTTGACATTCTTGTGAAAAACTTTTCAAGCCAATTTTGTTTTTGTTCTTGTGAAACATTATTTTTTATCTCATAAAGAAATTTTGAATTAATCATATCAAAATAGCTTTCACGTTTATTTTCAATTCTCCATATGACTTCATCAAGAAATTCATAAGGCATTAAAGCATCTTCAGCTATAAGCGGTTTGCCTGTTTTTTCATCAATTGCAAGTTCAGCACCCGGTTTTTTGTTTATAATTTCAACAGGGATGGCATTTTTTTCTTCTCTATTTTTATTTAAAAACCTAGCAAGTGCAAAAAGCTTTGTTTTAGGTACATCAGCAATAGGTGCAAATCCGCCTGACATGTCACCGTTTATTGTAGCATATCCCATATATAATTCCGATTTATCAGAAGTTGCAATTGGTATACAAGCTTCAAATTCGTTTGCAATACCCCACAAAATTATAGCACGGCTTCGAGCCTGGATATTATCCATTGTGTATGATTTTTTATACCTTACATTCTGCCATTTATTTTGAATTTCATTAAATAAAGGTTTAAATGTAGATTCAATTTCATCAACCATTGACTTTATTGGCACTTCAATGAAATTTATTCCAAGATTTTGAGCTAAAGTTTTTGCATCGTTTTTGGACTCATCACTTGTAATTTTTGATGGCATGCTCACCCCATAAACATTTTCTTTTCCTATTGCATCAGCAACTAAACAAGCACAAACTGATGAATCCAAGCCGCCTGATAGACCTAAAACAGCGTGTTTTAAATTATTCTTTTTAAAATATTCATAAATAGCACACTTTATTGTCAAATAAGTTCGCATTAAATCATTTTCATAATCCAATGTAAACTTTTTTTCATCATTTAAGGTTTTATCAAGACCAGCTACAAGCGGATATATTTTTCGTTTGTTGTCATATTTTAATTTATTATTTTCATCTTTACTAAATTCAAATAAATAAAATTGTTCGCTAAATGATTTTAGACGAACAATTAAATTACCATTTTCATCATAAATTCGACTTGCACCGTCAAATGTAACTTCATCTGTTGCGCCTGTTTGGTTTACGTAAATAAAAGGCTTTTTATATTTTTTAGAAACAAATGAAAGCATATTGTGTTTTAACTGTTCTTTTTTTGTTCTAGTTGGTGAAGCTGAAATATTTATAAAAATATCAGGATTTAATTTTGATAACTCATATATCGGGTCAAAATTATATAAATTATTCTCAAAAAACTCACTATCATTCCAACAATCTTCACATATTGACAGTGCATAATTAATATTGTTTATATTTAAAAGTCTTTCTTTTGATGACTTATTTTCATTTGGTATTAAATCCGTTTCATATTGACAACCTGCTAAAGTTGAAGGTTCAATATAACGATAGTCATTAAATTCGCTATAGTTGGGTAAAAGGCATTTTCTAACAACTGATTCAATTTTACCGTTTTTAATTACTGCAAGCGAATTATAATACATTTTACCGCAATTTTGGTCTACATTTTCACGTTTTTCAACAAAACCTATAATAGCAGTTATATCTTTTGTAAATTTTGCTATTTGCTTTAAATAACGAATGTTTTCATTAACTATAAATGGAAATCTATCAATTGTATCATGTATTGGGTATCCCATTAGTGCAAGTTCTGGAAAAACAATCATCTGAGCATTTATATTTCTTGCACTTTTTATATAGTTTATTATTTTTTTAGCGTTATGCAAAATATTACCTGCTTGTGGATTTATCTGTGCCAGAACTATTGAATTTGCTTTTTTATTTTTTAAACTATTGATTTTATTTTCAATATATAAACGTTTTTCAACATTAACTTCATTTATAAAATTATTGTCATCCAAAAAAACATCAAGAATTTCACATAAATAAGATAACTTATCATTTTTTTTGTTTAAATTCTTTTCAACTTCATTTACAAATTGATTAAACTCTAATGTTATATATTCTTCCATAATCTTATACCATAATATTTTTGACTTAATTATTATATAACAAAAATTAACGGGTATAAAAAATGACTAAAACAAAATATGTTTTAGTCATTTTAAATGTTGTTTATTTCAAACTATCCAAGCATAGCTTCCATTTCGTCAAGTGAAGAATATACACTATGACAGCCAGCATCAACAAAAATAGTTTCGCCAGTAACACCAGATGATAAATCAGAAAGAAGATAAAGACCTGATTTACCAACATCTTCTAAAGTAATATTTTTACTTAAAGGTGATCTTAAAACGCCGGCTTTAAGCATTTTATCAAAACCTGAAATACCTTTTGCAGCAAGTGTTTTAACAGCACCGGCTGAAAGACAATTCACTCTAACACCATTTTTACCCAAATCAGTGGCAAGATATCTTGCTGAAGACTCTAAGGCAGCTTTAGCAACACCCATAACATTATAATTAGCAACCATTTGTGTAGACCCTAAATATGTTAAAGCCAAAACAGCAGCACCTTCATTAAACAAATGTCGAGCATTCCTACACATACTAACAAGAGAATAAGCACTAACACCCAATGCAAGATCCCATCCTGCTTTTGATGTTTCAATAAATTCACCCATTAAATCTTCTTTATTTGCAAAAGCAACAGCATGAAGCATAAAGTCAAGTTTTCCGTATATTTTTTCATATGTTGAAAATGTATTTTTTAAATCGTCCTCGTTTGTCACGTCACATTCAACACACATTTTTGAATTCATTTCATCAGCTATTGGCTTTACTCGTTTTTCCATAGCTTCATTTGCATAAGTGAATGCAATTTGTGCACCTTGTTTATATAATTCATTTGCAATACCATAGGCTATTCCATGTTTATTGCTAACACCAAAAATTAACCCCTTTTTACCTTCCATTATGCCCATAATTTTCCTCCTTAAAAAATATCCTCAATTATTTTTTATTTTATAATTAAAATACAAATATGGCAAATTTTTTAAAGGTTTTGCATATTAATTAAACCTTCGCATAAAAGAAACCGGCCTAAAGTTTCAACTTCGCAATACTTTTTTAGACTTGTTAAATAAGCATCAAAATTACAAAATCCGCCAGAGAGAAATATTTTATTAGGTTTATTTGCAAAACAAAAACTATTATAAGCTATTCCATGGATTAATCTAGCAATAGCAACATTTGGAGTTAGACCATTTGATATATCATCCATTATTTTTTCAAATGCAAAAATACCGCAGGTGACATTATATTTTTCATCTTGGTATTTTATATCATCTGTTTTTAAATCATAAAATTTAAGCAGCATTTCAATTGTGGCTCCTGTTGAGCTTCCACAGCTTGCATTCCAATCTAAATCAGAAAATTTACCATCAATAAAACGTATCCATTTTGAATCACGACTTCCTAAATCCAGAATTATAGCTTCTTTTTCATTTTCAATCTTTTTGCTTACCCCGTTTGCAAGCGCTATAATTTCGTTATAATGGTTGTTATGATTTATATTTTTTAGCTTTGCCATATGTCCTGTAGTTGCACAATCAAATGTTATATCAACTTGTTTTATCAACTTAGAAGGCATTATATAATATGATTTCATGCCATCACTTTTTACAAAATAATTTTTGTATTCATTATAAAATTCATTATTATCATTTAAAACAACAACTTTTGACCATGTTGTTCCGGCATCAATAAAAAACATTTTTTTCATCTTAAATTAATAAAAGCCTCAATTTTTGCAACAATAGAATTTGTAGCAACATCATCAATATCAACGTAAAGTCCATTATATTTAAAACTTAAATACTTTGCAAGTGAAGCTTTAGCACAAAACGCTTGAGCATAAAAAACAGTTGGAACATCCTTATCAACCATTATTTCAGTTTCATAATCAGAAGGTATTCCCATTTCAACACATCTTGTCCATCCATAAACATGGGTGTCGTCTGGAAAAAGATTTAATATTGATAAATCATTTGGCGGCACCCCCCAAAAACCAAACCTTGGCTTAACGGGTTTTAATTTTGTTTTATCAATAGGCTCGATAATTTCTTTTGTGATAAGCTGTATCTTTTCAATCAATGGCCAGTTCGATGTTGAAATTATTGGTTCTTTTTTTTCAACTTCCACATCTTCATATTTTGTTTCAATAACATTAAATCCCATATTTTTTAGAATTACAGAAGCTAAAGCAGCGCTATCACATTTTTCACGTCCTATTGCCATAACTATTGTTATTAAATTTTCTTTATAATAAATAGCATTATTAACAATATTTTTTATAATTTTACAATAAACCTGAGGTAATACTTTATAATCACTTACAAAAGCAAGTTCAACATCCAAATCAACCCATTTAGCATTTTTGTATTTATTTTTTAACTCATTAATAACAATTGGATCTGGATATCCACAAAAACCTATAACTGATTTTTCCATAAAAGTTAATTAAAACTCATTATCTTCATTATCATTATTATGGGTATTCACAAGCAAGTCATAATTGAATTCATTTTCATTGTCAGCAATTATACCTGCAATAACAGCATCACTGGTAACGTTATTTAATGTTCTAAACATGTCAAAAATACGTTCAAATGCAAACAAGAAAGCAAAGCCTTCGACAAGCTGTCCTGGAGTTAAACCAAGACCGTTTAATATTAAAGCAATGGTGATTAAACCGGCACCCGGGATTCCAGCACAGGTGCTTGATGACACTATTGCCAATGCTGCAATTAAAACTATTTGAATAGGCTCCAAAGCAACACCATATGCTTGCATAAGGAAAAACACACAAACAACCTGAAATAATGCTGACCCATCCATATTTAAAGTGGCGCCTAAAGGAAGTACAAAACTAGCTACTTTATTTGATATACCTCGTTTTTCACAACATGCAATAGTCAAAGGTAAAGTAGCTGATGAACTTGCTGTTCCAAAAGCAACCATCATAGCTTCTGCTATTGCGCTATAATAAAGCAAAACAGGCACTTTACTGAATATTTTCATAAGTAAAGGATAAATTATAAAGAACTGGATTCCAAATCCAATTAATAATACAGCTGACAATTTAGCAATGCTATCAAAAATAGTAATACCATAATTTGAAATAGCGCTTGCTGTTAAAGCAAAAACACCAGGAGCTGCAAGATACATAATCCAATCTGTAACTTTCATTGTTGAAGCAAAGATACTTTCAAAAAACGATATTACTGGTCGATTTATTTCACCTACTTTTGATAAAGCAATACTAAAAATCACAATAAATATTATAATAGGTATCATATCAGCTTGAGCAAAAGCTGCGATTGGGTTTTGAGGAATTAAATTTAAAAATATATTTGATAAATTTCCTGATTGCGCTTGCAAAGCTTGATTAACAAAACTTTGAATATCACTTGCACTTTGTGCACTTATTAGTGACTGAACTCCAAGACCTGGCTTTATAAGAAGTGCTAAAATAGAGCCTAAAACAACTGCTAAAACAGTTATTATTCCATAATATAATAGCATTTTTATCCCTAATTTACCAAGTTGTTTGCTGTCACCTATACTTGTTATACCAATAACAATTGCACTAAATACCAAAGGGATTACCACCATTTGAATAAGACGAATAAAAGCCTGACCAACAAAATTTAATGTTGTAATTATTCCATTATAAAAAAGAGGATTTGCCGCTTCAAAATATCCTTTTTTAGCATTTAAAACAATACCAAGTATTATACCTAAAATAAGTCCTAAAAATATATGCCAATTGCGCTTAATTCCAAGACCCAAAGCAATAAATACCTGCATATGTAATTTCATAGATATCTCCTCTTATATAATTATTATTTTTATTTGCATGTAATTATACTACATTTTTTTCATTTTGACAAAGTTTTTTTTCTTGCTACTTCTTATCACCTTTGTGTCTTTCATTATACTCTTCAAGTTTTTCAAGTGCCGCTTGAGCTTGAACAGTATAGGCTTCAATTTCTAACGGGTTTGAAAAATAACCATCCAAATCAACATTTGCGTTAGCATAATTCAAAAAAGCCTCTTTATATATTTCTGCTTTTTGCCTTTCTTTTTCTGTGGTAGGTTGCTCTTTTCTACTATCATAGATTTGCTGATATTGTTCTGTATTTAAATAGTTTTCTAATCTTTGGACCTGTTGCAAGCTTTCTTGAATTATATATTCAAAATATTTTTGAAAAGTCATATGTTTTTTCATTATTTCCTCAAAAACTATCTTAAGCTCATGAAATATTTTTTCGCCAATAGGATTCTTAGGTGCAACAGAATTGTAAACTTCTTCTAAGTTTGGCAATATTATTTTTATTCCATCTTGTATTTCTTCCTGTTCTTCACTGTTTTTAATTAGATTATATTGAGCTAAAATTATATTAAATAACTCCAAGTTTTTTTTATTCCCATCCCCCTCTATAGCTTTTTGAATAGAGTTCATTTGTAAATTAAAACTGTTGATTAAGTACTTTTTTATTCCCTCTAATTTTTCATCATTATTCAAAATTGAAGGAACATCATCTGGTACAATCGTCTTATATAAATTGTTAATATATTCTGTTTTTTGCTGTTGAATACGATCAATCATTATATTTTTGGTTTCGTCAATACCATAAACTCTTAACATCGTTATAAATTGTTTATAGTGTTGCATTTCATGTATAATTAAGCACTTTTTAAAGAAATGTATAAATTTGGCTTTATCTTGAGGTGACAAGCTTGTTATTTTTTGCTTTAACTCAACAGGAACATACTTGAGTTGTTCATCCAAAATCGCCTTTATTGCTGAAGAAAGCTTATGTTGGTTTGAATATTTTCTTTTTAGAACAGAAATATCCGTTGTTATAAATGAAAAATACGTATCACCAATTAATAATGGTAGTTCTTGAATATCAAATTTAGGAGTTATTTTATAACCGTCTTTTTTCATTTTTTTGTCTGCATCAAGATATAAATCATACATGTTAGAACATGAACTGTTATGCTCATTTATAACTAAATCATTACTTTTTTCTTCGTTTTGTTCATCAACTTCTATTTGAGAATAATCAAAATCAATTCCTTCTTCATAAGGATCATTTTTTATCAAAGGTGTTTTTGGACTAAAATTGTTAAAGAAAGCTTTTAACAAAGAATCAAACCAATTTGATTTTGGCTCTAGTGTTTTTACTTTGGGATCTGCGCTTGGAGAATAATCATCATTTTTCAACAATGGTGTTCTGGGGTAATTCTTGTATATTATTTTTCTTGCATTATTTAATAAAGATTTATATTTATCAGCATTTCCTCTCAGTTGTATTAATGTTTGTTGCATTTTGCCTTCCTTACTATTTGCCAATATAGTAATTATAAAACAAACATCAAAACTAAATTCACAAAAATCATTACAATTTTAAAACTTAATCAATAACTATTTCTTTTTCTTGACTATAAGTAACAAAAGCCAAGCCTTTTGATGTGCCCTTATTTACATATTTCTTTAAAGTGTATATTATAGACACTTTGCTAGCTTCTTCTCCAAAAGAAATATTCTTTAAAAGTTTTGCAACACTCAAAATGACATTATCAGGCAATGAATCTAATTTATTACTATTTTTAACAATAATATGAGCACTTGGAGCATCTTTAATATGGAACCAAAAATCATTGGCGTTGGATAATTTTGATAGGATGTAATCATTTTGTTTATCATTTTTACCAATAAATAAAGTATATCCATCTATTTCCGATGTTTCAATATTTATTTTAATTTTTTTATTTTTGTCTTGATTTTTTTGAGAAACTTTATTATTTTTAGAATCAATTGTTTCTAAAATTTGCCCCAAATCACAAACATCACTTGCTATATTGACATAGTGATTAATTTCTTTTATCTTCTTCAATTTATCATTTAATAAATCTAAACGTTCATTTAAAAACTCTTTTGATTTTTTTAATTTGTTATATTTCTTATAATACTTGTTTGCATTTTCAACAATATTTAAAGAATCATCAAGTGATACATTTATTTTTTCACCTGTATTAAAATCTTCTAAAATGACATCTTTTTTATTTTTTAAATCTTGTAAATTATAAAGATTCATCATAAGTAAATCATCATATTGTTTATATTTATCACTTTTTTTTGAATCGTTTAGTTCAATTTGCGCATTTAAAATATTTGTTTCTATTTTTTTTGTCTCTTTATTTAAATTGGTTATAATTTTTTGTTTTAGATTATTAAATTTATTATCTAAAATATAAAATTGATAATAATCATTCAACATTTCATTTAAGGTTAAAACTTTTTTATTACAAAATCCAAATATCGAGAATGTTTTATAATCATAGTCATAGCTTGGGTTTATATCTTTTAAATTAATATAACCAATTAATTTGTTATACAAAGCTTCAACATCTTTTTTACAATCCTGTTTAAATTTGTCAAATGTTGATAAAAGTTTTGTTGCAAAATCATTTGTAATATCATAAAAATTTTCGCTTAAGAAATTTTTTAAAGGGATTTGAGTTGTCGATATTTTTTTATAAAAATCTTCAAAGGATATTTTGTTTATATCGATTTTTTCTTTTTTAATTGGATAAATATAAGGCAAATTTCCAAAAACTTCTCGATATTGGCTTTTTTCTTTTCCAACATTATGAATAGAGCCTAAAATAATTTTTGTATCATAATTATAAAGAATAATATTGCTATGTTTGCCCATTAATTCAATAGCCAAAACAAGTTTTTCGGTTTTAAAATTATCATTTGTAGTTTCAAAAAATAGTTCAATAATGCGTTCGTGACTTGGCTGGTTAATTTTTATAATTTTGCTATTTTCAATATATTTTCTCAAAAGCATACAAAACATTAAAGCCTGTTTGGGTGTTTCAATTTGACGCTTTTCAATGTCCTCTAAGTTCAAAAAAGCAATATGATAATAAAATGCATCAATATTTATATAAAACCGAAAACTTTCACCCTGATTTCTTAAAACAAGCATCAATTCTTTGCGACTTGGTTGTTTTACCTTTTGAAGGTATGCATTTATAAATATTTCACTATTTTCATTTAAAAAAGCTTTTAAAGTCAAACTATCAATATGAATCATATATTTTATTTTATAGCAAATATAAAAAAGTTTAACAAATATATTTACTTGTCAAAAATTAGTAAAAAAATACTTTTAAATATGCTAAAAATATGTTTTAATAGAAGATAGAAAAAAAGTAAATTGAGGGTATAAAATAAAAATGGAAACACCAAACCAAAATATTAAACCATTGACAACAAAAATAAACGAAAAAGGAAATTTAGAAATTGGCGGATGTGATTTAGTTGATGTTGCAAAAAAACATGGCACTCCTTTATATGCATATTGTGAAAAAACAATACGTGAAATGGCGAAAGCATACAAAGATGCGTTTTCAAGTTATAAAAAAACTAATTTTATGTTTGCTTCAAAAGCATTTATGACAAAAGCAATTGTACAGATATTATCGTGTGAAGGTTTTGGTTTTGACACGGTTTCAGGCGGTGAAATGTACACAGTAAAAAGTGTTTTGGGTGATTTAAGAACCTGTTTGCTCAATGGAAACAACAAAAGCGAAGAAGAATTAAATATGGCAATTGATAACAATATTCGCTTAATTTCAGTTGATAATTTTTTGGAACTTGCAATGCTTGATAGAATTGCTAAATCCAAAAACAAAGTTGTT
Source organism: uncultured bacterium (assembly GCA_900553845.1). Classification (GTDB taxonomy): domain Bacteria; phylum Cyanobacteriota; class Vampirovibrionia; order Gastranaerophilales; family Gastranaerophilaceae; genus UMGS1477. Next base: position 30,583 of record USEW01000002.1, on the reverse strand, counting down.
GATATTTTACTTAGAATTACACCAGGTATTGAATGCCATACTCATAAGTATATCCAAACAGGACATTTAGACTCAAAATTTGGTTTTGATTTAACACAGATTGATGAAGCAATTGAAACAATAGTTGAAGACTATAAACATTTGAACTTGAAAGGATTGCATGCACATATTGGTTCACAAATATTTGAAACAAAAGTATATTTTGATGAAGTTAAAATAATTTTGGGCGAATTTAGACGAATATACGATAAATTTGGAATAAAACTGACTGAAATGAATTTAGGCGGCGGACTTGGTATAAATTATACAAAAGACGACAAGGCTCCATCTGTATATGAAATAGCAAAACAGATTATTGATTCAATTGATAAATACACACAAGAATATGATTTAGAAAAACCAACAATCTGCATTGAACCCGGTCGAAGCATAGTTGGAACGGCTGGTGTAACACTATATAAAGTCGGAACTTCAAAAACAATCCCCATAAGCAACAAAAAATATGTTGCAGTTGATGGAGGTATGGCTGATAATGCAAGACCTTCATTATACCAGGCAGTTTATGAAGCTCAAGTTGCCAACAAAAAAGAAAAATATGATATCGAAAATAAAGAAAAAGTTACAATAGCAGGACGCTATTGTGAATCAGGTGACATTTTAATAAATGATATTGAACTTCCAAAACTTAATTCAGATGACCTAATTTGCATATACGACACAGGTGCTTATGGATACTCTATGAGCAGCAACTACAATCGTACATTAAAACCAGCTGTTGTTTTATTAAATGAAGGGAAAAGTAAAGAAATTGTAAAACGACAAACGTATAATCAACTTATAGAAAATGATATTACATTATAAAATAGTTAAGAAGCGCGGAATATAATGAATTATTTTACTAATTTATACTTTAAAGCATATAATTTTATAAAATATTCGGATAACACTGATTTAGCAATTATGTTATTTCAAATCATCACGATTGTTTTTGCAATATATTGTGTATATCAAAAAACAATAAAAGGTACAAAAGCAGAACAGTTAGTTCGCGGCATAATTGTTCTGATAATGCTGTATATAATATCAGAAGTTTTAATACGTATAAATCTTCAAATATGGGGAGTATTTTTAAAAGGATTATTAAGTATAATTGCTTTTTCGCTTATTGTTATATTCCAGCCTGAATTACGTCGGTTTTTAGGATATTTGGGACAAACCAATTTCATGCATAATTCATTCAGCGATAATCAATCAGGTTCAAATGACGATTATATGGATGAAAATATAATAGTACAAAAACTAATTGATACTGTTAAATATTTAAGCAAGAATAAAACAGGAGCATTAATTGTATTACAGAAGGAAACAGATTATAAGACATACTCGGAGGTCGGTGTTGAAATAAATGCAAAATTAAGCCCTGAACTGTTACTTACTATATTTCATCCAAACACACCGCTTCATGATGGAGCCTGTATAATTTGCAAGGATAAAATACTGGCAGCTGGTGCTTTATTACCTTTAACAGATGACCCAAAATTAAGTTGGAAATATGGAACACGTCATCGTGCTGCAATAGGACTATCTGAAATATCAGATGCAGCTTGTTTAGTTGTTTCAGAAGAAACTGGTGATATTTCTATTGCTATGGATGGTTTATTAAAAAAATACGATGATATTTCAAATTTAAGGACTGATTTGCTTTTAATTTCAGGGGTTGAAAATAACGCACAAAAGTCAAAAAAATATTTCTTTAATATATCAAATCTTTTGCATAGGAAAAAAGACAAGAAGTGACTTATAAGCGTTTTTCGCTCCTGTGAAGTTTTATTTGAAAACTCTTATTTCGCTCTTTCATAGGCTTCGTTTGTATTGCGTTGTCGCGTTCGCGTCAGACAAATTACAAACTCGCTTTGGCCTTACGCTATTATCTTGCCGTCAAATAAATTAACAATCATTTTCTCTTGGTCGGATAAATCTTCACTTTGGAAATATTGTTTTTCTTCTTGTATCTGTTTATTTTTATCGGTTTCATCCTCAAATGCATCAAGTTCACTTTGGCTTATTTTTTCTTCTTCTTGCTCTTGAATTGATGATAAAGGTTTTTCTTCGGATATTTCACTTAAATTTATTTTTTCATCATAAACATCATTTTTTAGCTTTACATCAATTTCTAAATTTTCAACACCAAAATATTTTTTACAAGCATCATAAAAAGCTTGACTTTTATTTTTATCACGCGCTTGCTTTACAAATATATCTTTCTTAAATGAAATTACGACTTTTTCAGAAGTCAAACAAATAGGATGAGCCAAACTTGAATAAAAAGCACGACTTGGCATTGATTCTATATGTTTTAATAGATCTCTCCAGTGGTAATTTTCACCATTATTATTGCTTTTAAGGTCAACTTGTTGAAATTCTTGTTTTTCATTTTCAACAATATTTTCTTCAACCACAACTTCTTCTTCTTTAGGTTTTATTATTTCTTTGGAATCTATTACTTTTTGCTGGTTCAAACTTTCTTTTTCTCTTGCAAGCTCTTTATGGCTATTGCCAACAATAGGTTCTTTAATAGCAACATTATTATTGGATGTATTTTTACTAAAATCACCTGATTGTATAAATGCTTCCAATTTATTTACTTTTTCAACTAAATCTGAAATACTTCCAAATTCAACAGATACAATGTCTATAATACATAATTCAAGCCATAAATAACGATTTGTTGCGTTTTTTATTTCACGTGAATAATATGATAACTTTTCAATAATATAAATAATTTTTTCATTAGTTATATTTTCAATTTGTTTTTGAATTTTATCAATAAATTTTCCGTCAATTAAAGTTAATGCAGCAATTTGGCCAACATTTGTGCAGTTTTTTATAATAAGCAAATTACGAAAATATTCAATCAAATTATTAACGATTCTCAAAGGCTCCATACCTTTGTCAAACATTTTATGTATTTTATCAATAAGATTTTGAATATTATTTGTGATTATTTCATTTGTAAAATCATAAAGGTCGTCAACTGAAATTTTACCCAGAAGTTCGTTAACAACATTTGCATCAATTTGACAAATGGAATTACCATTTAATATTGAAAGCTGGTCAAGAAGGCTTAAAGCATCTCTCATACCGCCTGTTGAATTTTGAGCAATAATATGAAGGGCATCATCATTTATATTTATTTTTTCAATATCTGAAATTTCCCGAAGCCTTTTTACAATGTCAGCTATTTGAATCCGACGAAAGTCATAACGCTGGCAACGTGAAATAATAGTTTCCAAAACCTTATGTGCTTCTGTCGTTGCAAGAATAAAAATGACATTTTTAGGTGGCTCTTCAAGTGTTTTTAAAAGTGCATTAAATGCATGGTTTGACAACATATGCACTTCATCAATTACATATATTTTAAATTTTCCATTGACTGGTGCATACTGTATTTTTTCCAAAATATTTTGAGTATCTTCAACAAGTCGGTTGCTTGCAGCATCTATTTCAATAACATCCTTTGGAATTGAATTTAAAATATCAAGACAACTTGGGCATTTGCCGCAAGGTGTCAATGTTGGGCCATCAATGCAGTTTAAAGACTTTGCAAGAATACGCGCCATTGAAGTTTTGCCCGTACCGCGAGGGCCGCAAAAAAGAAACGCATGTGCTATTTTGTCTAATTTTATGGCATTTGATAAAGCATTTACAACGTGCTCTTGACCAACAACATCAGCAAACGTTTGCGGACGATACTTACGATATAAAGGTATATAAGTTTTATTTTCCATAATTATATTATAATTAAAATATGCAAACATAACAAATTAATTTATTAAATGCATTTTCTTGCAATGTGGACAAGGAATTGTTTGCCCCTTAAATTCTTGCGGAACCTTTAATTTTGTGTCACAATCACATTTTATAAAAATATAATTTTTCGTCTTTAACATTGTGTCATATGCTTTACGATGATTTATTATGTCTTTTGAAATATTATTTTGATTATTCGCATTTGCACTAGTTATTGCAGCAACGATTGGAATAATTTTTGTATAATTAGGCTTTTCTATAATTTTTTTGCTTACAATATTTGATTTTTTACCTAATACATTTTGATATGCACTATTATAAGCGGCAATATTACATGAACTTAATCTTAAAAGAATCTCAATTCTTTTCTCAATAGGCGGATGAGTGTTATTTTTATTGTTTAAAGGACTTACAATAAACATAGATGAAGTAATTGAATTGGTATTTACAAAATATGTTTGTTCTTCGTCAATTTTTTTTAAAGCATTTGCTAAAGCAAGAGGATTTCTGGTATATTGAACTGCGCATGCATCTGCTAAATATTCTCTTTTCTTTGATAGACAAGAATAAAATATTTTTGATAAGCTTACAATAAAAATAGATATCAATGCAAAGGGAATTATATATATCAATCCTCCTCCGCTTCGAGAAGAACGTTTGCCTGAAAAACTTCCCTTTATCATTTTTATTGATAAATCAGAAATAAAAACCATACAGCCCAGCATACAAGACGTGTATAAAAGATATAGTATATCACGATTTACAATATGCGAAATTTCGTGAGCTATAACAGCTTGAAGTTCATCACGATTTAACCTTGCAAGCAAACCTTTTGTGACAATTATTGAAGCATTTTTGGGTTCCTTACCGCAAGCAAATGCATTTGGAGAATCTTCATCAATAATATAAATATCAGGAATAGGATTCAAACCTGAAGCAATAGACATTTCATGAACTATGTTATATAACTTTGGATAATAAGCTCTATGTGCATATCGTGCATTTGACAATTTTAAAAATACGTCCTTTGCATTTTTATTTGCAATAAATAAAGTGACAAAAAAATATCCGTAAAAAACTATATAAACCCAATATGACTTGATGTTATAATATTCAAAAGTTTTTGCAAGACAAAACGACATTAAACCAAAGCATAATGCCATTAAAAAAATAAATAAAAATGTTTTTGATTTATTTTTGTTAATTAATTCCCACATACCACTTAAAAGCTTACTTTTGGAACTTCTTTATCTTTTTCATCTATTATTTTAAATTCATTATACCGTTTAAAATTAAAAAATGAAGCGATTAAATTATTTGGAAATATTTCAAGTGCATTATTATAAAACATAATCGAATCATTATAGAATTGACGTGCAAAAGCAATTTTATTTTCAGTCGAACTTAACTCTTCATTTAATTGCAAAAAATTTTCGTTAGCTTTTAACTCAGGATAACTTTCAACAACAGCTAAAAGTGAAGAAAGAGAGCCAGATAGTTTATTTTCGCAGTTTATTCTTGAATTTATATCACTGTCGTCACACTTTAATGCCAAATTCCTTGCCTTTATAACATTTTCCAACACATTTTTCTCATGTTCCATATAACCCTTAACCGAAGCTAAAAGATTTGGAATCAAATCAGCCCTTCTCTTTAACTGCACATCAATTTGCGACCATGCATTTTTAACGGCATTCTTTTTAGTAACAAGTCCGTTATATATAAAAATAATGCCACCAATAATAGCCATAATAGCAATAACAATGATAAAACTTGTCATAAAAAACTCACTTTCTTTTATTATACATTAAAAAACTCACCCAAAAAATTAATGGTGTTTATGTTTGACAACTTTTCATTTGACAGAGAATTAATAAATTTTGATAATTCATCACAATCAAACCAAAGCCCGCAATTATTAACGCACTTATCCAGCACAATACCATTTACATTAACTTTATACATACTATTTAGACATTTAGGACAATAACGTTTTTTTTCTTTTGATTTTAAATCAATAGTTTTTAAAAATTCAAGCACATTTTTTTCAACATTAAATTTTTTCGCAAATAATTTTAACTCTATTAAACTAAACCAAAACCCATGGCAAGAAGGACACCAGTTAAGCTCAATATCCTCTCGTTCGACCATTATCAAACAACAATTACAATTAGGACAATTCATTCAATCATAAACCACTAATTTATTTATATAATAATATTATACAAAAATTTCCGAATATATGCAAATATTCGGAAATTTTGAAAATATAAATTTGTATATATATTAACGTTTTGAGAATTGGAATCTTTTACGTGCACGTTTACGTCCGTATTTTTTACGTTCTTTAACACGTGCATCACGTGTTAAAAGCCCTTCAGAGCGTAAAAGTGCTTTATTTTCTTCGTTCAGTTTAAGCAAAGCACGTGAAATACCATGAGCTATTGCACCGGCTTGTGATGAAACACCACCGCCAATAACCTTAACTTTGACATCGTATTTTTCCTGATTATCAGTTAAAGCCAAAGGACGATAAACCATCATTTCCAAAATAGGAAGATTGCCAAAATAACCGTCAAAAGTTTTACCATTTACAAATACACGACCTTTACCTGGAACCAATTTTACAACAGCTATTGAGGTTTTGCGTCTACCTGTTGCCATAATTTCGTTATCTTGCATTATTTTACCTCACTTTCATTATACACAATCGGCTTTTGAGCTTCATGCGGATGCTTATCATCAGCATACACTTTTAATTTAGTAAACTGTTGTGCGCCCAAAGTATTATGTGGTAACATACCTTTTACTGCTTTTTCAATAGCTTTTCTCGGGTCTTTTTCCATTAAGTCTTTAAAACTTATAGATTTTAATCCGCCAGGATATCCGCTATGTGAATAATAAATTTTATCGGTTTCTTTTTTACCTGTAACTGTAATACCTTTAGCATTAATAACCACGACAAAATCACCTGTGTCAACATTTGGTGTATATTGTGGTTTATTTTTTCCTCTTAAGATATTTGCAATTGTAGTAGCTAAGCGACCCAAAGTTTGTCCGTTTGCATCAATTAAATACCACTTTCTTTCAACCTCAAGAGGCTTTGCTGAATAAGTTTTCATTATATTGCCTCCATTAATATTTTTTCTTTTTTGTTTTTTAAATTGAAGTTTAATTAAAATATATAACCTCAACTAAAGTAAGCCCATCGGGACTTACTGTTTTGCCGGCATTTTGTCTTATTTCCGATTCAAGAATTTCTTTCATTTTCGACGGGTCAAAAGCATTCTGCTCAATCATAATCAAAGTACCAACTATTGTCCTTACCATTTTATACAAAAATCTGTCTGCAACAAAATGTATTTTTAAGATTTCGCCTTCTCTTATACATTTTGCCTCAAACATATTGCATACTTTTGCAGGATTTTGCGTATTGCTTGATTTAAAAGCTGAAAAATCATGACATCCAAGCAAATAACTTAAAGCTTGATTTATTCTTCTTTCATCCAAAGGTTTTTGATAAAGTAAGACGTGTCTATCAAAAACACTTCTTATTTTTCGATTGGCAATAGTATAACAATAATGTCTTTTTTTTGCGCTTTTTTGTGCATGAAAATTTTTTGATACTTCTTCAATCGACTTTATGCATATGTCATATGGCAATATACCGTTTAACGAGTGCAAAAATCGACCCTTATCATAAATATTATTATCACAATCAAAGTGTGCAACCTGAGAACAAGCATGCACACCTTTATCCGTCCTGCCTGATAAGATTATTTTTATGTTTTGTTTTGTCAATGTACAAAGAGCTTCTTCAAGCTTTGATTGTATTGTATTTACTTTTGGCTGTTTTTGTGAGCCAAAATAATTCGTCCCCACATACTCAACTATAAGTTTATATCGTGTTGACATTTTAACCTACATTAAACACTAACTCAATTGAATTAATGCCATTTCAGAATTGTCGCCGCGACGATTTGGCATACGATAAATACGTGTATAACCTCCATTACGATTTGCGTATTTACTTGATATTTCAGTAAACAACTTTCTCAAAACTGTTTCTTCCATAAGTTTTTTACCTTCAACCTTTTCATCAACAACCGCTTTTGTTTCAACATCCATATATCGGTTAGTTTTAATGTCATATATATAACGCAACGCAATACGACGTGAATTTAAATCACCCTTTTTTGCTAACGAAATAACTTTATCAGCATATGACTTTAAAGCTTTAGCTTTTGCCATTGTTGTCTTTATTTCGCCATGCAAAAACAATTGAGTTGCCAATGAACGCAATAATGCTTTACGCTGGTCTTGCGCTCTTGATAATTGGTGTTTTTTTGCTTGGTGTCTCATTGTTTTATTATCCTTTATCTATATTTCTCTTATACTACTCAACTAATGATGAGTCAAACCCTTCAGGATTTGGAGCTAAATCAAGCCCGCATTCACGCAACTTTTCAATAACCTCATCTGATGATTTTTTACCGAAATTCTTTATATTTAGTAAATCATGCTCTGATTTTTTCAACAATTCAGGTAAAGAGTTTATGCTAGCACGCTTTAAACAGTTATAAGCTCGAACTGATAGCTCCAAATCCTCAATTGTAATTGTAGGAGCTGCTTCAACTTGCGGTTCATCCATAATATCAGAAGATGACGATGAATCACAAAACAAAGAAGGTTGACCTGTTATTGAAGCTATTTGACTAAATTGCTCAATTAACAACTGCGCAGCTTGAGATAAAGCACTTGTAACTTCAATACTTCCATTTGACCATATTTCTAACGTCAACTTATCATAATCCATTGAATCACCAACACGAGCAGCTTCAACATTATAACTTACACGTTTAATTGGCATAAATGTAGCATCAATTGGTAGCATATCAATTGGTAACTGACCTTTATTATCTTTTAATACATCATTTGTTATATATCCTTTGCCTGTTTCAACAATGATATCAGCGTGGATTTCACCGCCTTCAGCAATTGTACATATTAACCAGTCAGGATTTACAACTTTTACACCTGATGGCAATTTCAAATCAGCGCCCAAAACAGGCCCCGGTTTATCAACATCAAGTCTTATATGCTGTGCTTCGTTGGTTTCACATTTGAATACTAAACCTTTCATGTTCAACATAATATCAATTACATCCTCAACAACACCTGGGATTGATGTGTATTCGTGTGTGATACCTTCAATTCTCATTGATGTAACAGCAGCACCTTCTAATGATGAAATCAATACACGACGAAGCGAATTGCCAATTGTTGTACCAAAACCTCTATCTAAAGGTTCAATGACAAACTTACCGTATTGTGAACCATCCGAATCAGTTGTCGTATTTATACATTTTATCTTTAAATCCATTAATTCTTCTCCTAATTTAAAACTACTTAGAATAATACTCAATTACCAAATGCTCTTTAAAATCAGGGTCTAATTGGTCGCGTTCTGGTATTCTTTCAAATACTATTTTTTGTTCATCGCGGTCAATTGTCATCCACTCAGGAGCAATAGCCATATCAATTGATTCTAAAGTTGTTTTCATAAAATCGGAACTTTTTGCTTTAAATGTTATAACATCGCCTGGTTTAACCAAATATGACGCTATATCTACACGTTTTCCGTTTACAAGCACGTGTCCATGGTTTACCATTTGTCTTGATTGCTTACGTGTGATTGCAAAACCTGCACGAAAAACTACATTATCCAATCTTGACTCTAAATATTGTAACAATATTGTACCGGTAACACCTTTTTTACGCGCTGCCATATGATAATATTTTGCAAATTGCTTTTCACTTACTAAATATGTATAACGTATTTTTTGTTTTTCTTTTAAGTGAACAGCATAATCAGAAAGTTTTTTTCTCATCGCACCATGCTGACCTGAAGCATTTTGTCTTAACGATGAAACTAATTTTCTATTAGATAAATCTTTAACACCATAGTTACGGTATAATTTATTTGTAGGTCCTTTATATCTCGCCAATTTTTGACTCCTTTTATTTTTCTTAATTTATTTTACTATACTCTTCTACGTTTTGGTGGACGACATCCGTTGTGAGGAATTGGTGTCACATCCTTAATCATAGTTATTTCAAGCCCAGCTGCTTGTATCGCACGTATTGCTGTTTCACGTCCTGAACCTGGTCCTTTTACATATACCTCAACCTTTTTCATTCCCTGGTCCATTGATTTTTTTGCAACAATCTCTGCTGCACTCTGTGCTGCAAAAGGAGTCCCTTTACGCGCACCTTTAAATCCGCATCCTCCCGCTGATGCCCAAGCAATTGCATTACCTTGTGTATCAGTTGAAGTAACAATTGTGTTATTGAAAGTAGATTGAATATGCACCACACCTGTGAGCACATTTTTTCTTTCCTTTTTCTTTTGTTTTGTTGGTCTTGCCATTTTATTATATTACTCCTTTAATTATTTTTTATTTGCTTGTCTTTTTATTTTTTCTTACCTGCTATAGGTCCTGTTTTCTTCCCACGACGGGTGCGTGCATTTGTCTTCGTTCTTTGTCCGCGGCATGGAAGTTTACGACGATGACGCAATCCACGGTATGAATTTATCTCTGACAAACGTTTTATGTTTTGTGACTCTTCACGTTTTAAATCACCCTCAATTGAGTAATGGGCCAATTCATCACGTAATTTCTTTAAATCGTCATCAGTTAAATCATCGGTTTTTAGATCATAAGATATATTTGCTGCATCTAATATTTTAGCACTTCTTGTTTTTCCAATGCCGTAAATATAAGTTAATGCTATTACCATTCTTTTGTTACGAGGTAAATCTACCCCGGCAAGTCTTGCCATATTTATATTTCTCCTTTACTTAAATGTTTTACTTTAAAAAATTTATCCTTGTCTTTGTTTATGTTTTGGATTTTCGCATATAACCATTAATACACCTTTTCTTTTAATGGTCTTGCATTTGTCACATATTTTTTTTACTGAGGCTCTAACTTTCATTTTTGAATTTCCTTTTTCTTCATCTTTATATTTCTATCTATTTTAATCTGTATGTAATACGTCCGCGGGTTAAATCGTATGGAGTCATCTCAACTTTTACCTTGTCACCTGGTAATATTCTTATAAAATTCTTTCTTATCTTGCCCGATATATGCGCCAATATCTCATGGTCGTTTTCCAACATTACTCGAAACATCGCATTTGGTAATGATTCCAATATCGTTCCTTCAAATTCTATTACGTCTTTTGACACCTTTAACCTCTTTTATTTTATTTTATAACAATATACTATTTCAAAAATTATTTATAATCAAGCACCAATTTTTAACGAAAACCATTTTATTGTGCCTTTTTTCACATGTCCACATATTTTTGTTTTTATTTTGTAAGCACTTATTCAAATTATTATTAACTTTATACCTAAAACCACAATATATTACTATATATCTTTTATTTATTAATTTTTATTAAGTATTTTATTTTTTTATCTTTATAAAAACAAAATTATTCCTTGACAAAAATAATTACTTAGATCGCTTTATTCAAAAATAAAATGTAAGAAGAGGAATTTTACAATTTAGAAACCAAACCCTACCTTTTTTATTATTCTTCTATTTAAATTTAATGATTTATATAGCAGTTTACACTAAGCTTTGTGTAAAATTCATGATGACTTTCCTCTTTCCTGTCATGCTGAACTTGTATGGCTCAGCCTTTGGCTTCGCCTACAAGAGCAGCTACAACACAACTTGAGGCACACATTCTTACTAATTTCGACCCGAGCCTGTGAATTTTCGGACGGGCGGAGTCCTGGGGAGCGAAAGAAGCTAATTCATTGGTTGAACGCCTACACAACAATCGGGAGAATGCGTAAAAAAAAGCGTAAGCTGTGCGAAGCTTTAGACGAGGATGCGATCCAGCTTCCGAGTATAAGCGAAGTAGTTAATGACCGCCGTAGCAATGACGACCGAATGAAATGAGGGCAAAAGCCTCAGGTGGTCAGAAGTCGAAGCCGACAGCCCACAGGACGACAGGCGAAACGCTTTGAGCTTGAAGGAAATTCAAGACACCTGCATATGGATTTCAAATATTGAATTCATTCCATATTTGGGAATGAATTCAAAGAATACACAACTTTAAATGTCTGCAACTCTTTGAAGCTTATTCGCTTTGTGTAAAGTTGTTCATAAGTCCCTAAATTTAAATGTACAACAAAAAATTATACCGTAAATAAGTATAATTGTAAATATTTGTAATAAGTTATATTCTTTTCTCACACAAATCAGATAACGGACAAATGCTGCAGTTTGGTTTTTGCGGTTTACAGATGTTTTGACCGTGGGTAACTAAAATTGTATTTATATCAAGCCAGTATTTTTTAGGAAGTATTTTTCGCAAAATCATCTCAGTTTCATCAGGCGTTTTTGATTCTAAAATACCTAATCTGTTTGTAATTCTGTGAACATGGACATCAACACATATAGCCGGGATATTATGGCCTTTTGCGAGGGTTAAGTTGGCTGTTTTTCGCCCGACACCTTTAAACTTCACCAATTCTTCAATAGTCTTTGGCACAATTGAATTATAATTATTGACAAGCTCTTTTGATAGATCAATAATCTGACTTGCTTTATTCTTGTAAAATCCCACAGGATATATAGCCCGACTTAAAGTGTCAACATCAAGATTTGCAAAATCAACTGGTGTTTTTCCAAGTTCAAGCATCCTTTTTGTTGCGCCAATGGTAGTTTTATCGTTTGTTCTCAAGCTTAAAATACAAGCAATTAAGACTATAAAAGGATCTTGAATATGCTCCATAAACTCAACAAATTCACTTCTTTTTGTCGGGTTAATTTTTAGTGTTTCAACGATTAAGTCAATATTCTTTAATGTTTTTAAATTTTCCATGAAGAATCAAGCTTTCCAAAATGTGTGTTTGAATAAAAGTAGTTTAAAATTTGATAGGCATTATATCCCATTTTAGCAAGATTATTGGCACCATGTTGTGACATCCCGACACCATGACCATTTTTTGAAATATGTTCGTCAAATGAAGGTACTGATTTTAAAAATGGCAAATCCTGATACCAGACATCACCTGATGCTTTTGTTTGTCCGCCAGCTGAAGCGCAATAAAAAGCAGGAATTACTTTTTTATTATATGTTAAAACGATTCCTTTTGTTTGCTCAACAGCTGTATTAGTTTTGTTTGTTTCACTTGAAGCTCCGCCATAAGCCTGATCTTCAGGCGTATCTTTTAAGTCATAGCCATATGAGCCTCTTTTCCCAAGATTAGCAATTGCATAGCTTCTTGCTGCAATTGCCTGGGCTTTTTGTGCTTCAATATTCCAACCTGATGGCATTTCAGACGGCACGACACCTTTTAAATAATCTTCCAAACTCAGGTCATTAATAACAGTCAGTCCGCCATTAACAAGTTTTATCATCATATTACCGCGATACCAGCGATTTTTTGCACATAAAAAATCATTTGGATTTTTTGATGTAATGACGACATTATTTGTTTTTGTGTTATAGGTTTGACCGTTTATTATAATAGCTATATTGTCCCGGTATGTTTTAAAGTCATAATATTTCATTTTATTGAAGGTAAAAAGTCTTTCGCCTGTTTTGCCATTTATCAGGTATGCTTCACCACTTGATGCAAGCGAGGTTTTCTTTACGTTTTCGTATAATCCTATTTTTATCGCACTTGCATTTAATTGATTATTAAAAGCAATAACAAACGATAAAAATATTAAAAAAATAAATTTAAATTGATTTTTTAACATATACTTATATTATAATATTTCCTTTTTTGTTTTTTACCCTTTGTATGATTGATTTTTAGGTAAATTTAACTTTAAGATTTATTACAATTTTATTGTAAATTAATTACAACAAAAATACAATAAATTTGCAATAAAATGGTAATTCCTTTGCAATTGAAATATTTTCCTAATTAGAATATAATAAAATCTGTTGTAAATATATACAAAAAAAAGGATAAAAAATGAACAAAAATCAGAAGATCAAACTCTCAAAAATTGCAAAACCTTTTCAAGACGTAAAAAAAGAAATAATTATTATTGAAAGTTTAACAAAAATTTTGCTTGATTCAATTAGAGAAAGCAAAACTTTTGAAGATTATAGTATTGAGCATATTGCAGTTGTGCTTTACGACAGAGTAGAATTACTTCATAAAAAAGTTAATACAGTAGAGTCAACATTAAAAATATAATAATTTAAATTAAAAGCATTCCAAAGGCAACAAAAAACATACCAGAGATTATCCCGATTAAAACAAGGTGATCTTCCCCATACTCACGTGCAAGTGGCAGCAAGGTGTCAAGCGAAATATATACCATAATCCCCGCTACCATGCCAAACAAAACACCTATAAAATCATTTGTTATAAATTGGCTTAAAACCATAAATGCTAAAACAGCACCCAAAGGTTCGGCCATGCCTGACAAAAAGGAATACCATATTGCCATACGTTTTTTCCCAGTCGCTTGATATATAGGCAAAGCAACAGCAATACCTTCTGGTATATTGTGAATTGCAATTGCAATTGCAATTGGAATACCCATTTTTATAGTTTGGGATGAAACAAAAAATGTTGCAATCCCTTCAGGCACATTATGGATAAATATAGCAAGTGCCGCAAGCAGACCAGCCCTTTTTATTTTTTTTGTTTCAATTTTTTGCTTATATATTCTGTTTTCTTCTTCACTTTCCGATGCTGATAAAAATTCATCTTCATAGTGTTCAGGGATAAAATAATCAATTAAAAAAGCCGTTAAACACCCAAGCAAAAATGATAACATTGTTATTAACTGCGCTTTAGTATTAAATGTTTGTACTAAAAACTCACGCGATTCCGATAATATTTCTGATAACGACAAAAATATCATTACACCAGCTGAGAATGCAAGCCCTACTGATAACGCTTTTAAATTTCCTTTCTTTACAAAAAACGTTAACATTCCACCTAAAACCGTTGATAATCCTGCTAATGTTGTTAAGACAAGCGGTATAAAAAATGTTTCATAACTAATATGCATAGTTTATTCTCTATCCTCTTTTACAATCCAAAACTTAATTTTATTATACATCTATTATCTATAAAATGTTAGGTTATGTGAACTTTTATTATTCTTATCTTTACAAAACTTAACACTACACTTGTAAAAAGTCAATTTTTTTATTTAAATATACTTTATATATACATAGAAAGATAAAGTTTATAAGAGGATTTAAATTTATGCAAGAACATCAAATTGAAGTATCATTAGGGATTAAAGTTGAACCGATTGAAAACGTATACCGCGCAAATGATTTCAAATCATTAAACGAAATAAATCGTATTATGCGTATATTTGAAATTAAAAATTCACAACAAATGAAACACAAAGTTTTTGCTTTAGAAATGTTAAGTTCTTTAAAAGCATTGGCTTCAAATAATTAATATTTTGTTACAACTGAAGTATGTTCTCTTGATATTCTTCACGTGAAATAAAAGGAAACATATCCTCCAAACTTGGCGACACCATCGTGCCATCATCAAGCTTACGACTAGATAATTTTGGGGAAAAAGAATATTCTTCTTGAAGCATTGCTTCACACAATATAAAACCATCAAATTCAAGCACTTGTTTTATTTGTGCGTTTATATCTTTAGCTTTATCAATTGTTATTGCATTTAAATTAAATCCTTTTGCTATATTATAAAACTGAGGTACGGAAACACCGGAGTCGTTTCCGCTTCCTGTCATATGCCCTTTAAAAAAGTTCCTTTGTGTTTGGCGAATTGATGAATAACCGCTATTATTTAACACAAAGAGTTTTATAGGCAGTTTATTATATTTTATGGTCTCAAGCTCCTGCAAATTCATCATTATTGAGCCATCGCCTGCAATACATATTATACGCCCGTGCTTGTGCTTTCCTTCAACTTTATCATCTGTTTCAAGACTCTTTACACAAGCACCAATAGCACATGGTAAATCATAGCCCATTGATGCATTGCCTGAGTTTAAAATATAACGCTGATTCCGCTTTACTTTTGCAACCTGATATGTGCAAACACAAGCTGAACCGTTTGCCATAATAATAACATCGTTTTCATCCAACTCGTTTGTAAGTTGGCGGATAAAATAATAAGGGTTTATAGCTTCGTTTTCATTTTGACTATATTCGTTTGTTTTCTTAAATGAGTATTTGCTTTTTAGATTCTGAGCAAATTCTAACCATTTTGAAGAATAATTTGTTTTAAAATCACCCTCTCTTAATTTTTCAATCATTTTTGGAATAAACATTTTTAAATCAGCATTTATTGCCAAATCGACCTGAACTGTTGGTTTATATAGTTCATTTTTATCTATATCAACAACTATTTTAAAAGCATTTTTAGCAAAATTTTCATAATTATAACTAGCTTGACGAATATTATTGCGCGTTCCTAAAAATAAAACACAATCAGCATTTTGAAGCGCAAAATTTCCTGCTCGCTGTCCAACTGTTCCAATTCTACCTATATAATAAGGATTATTATCATCCATTATGTCAAACCCGTTAAAAGTAGTCACAACAGGAACTTTTAACATATCAACAAGTTTATAAAAATTCTCAATTTGATTAGAAAGACGAATCCCATGACCGCACACAATAAGCGGCTTTTTTGCACTCACTAGTTTTTTTAACGCATCTTCACAATCACTATCATTAAAATCCAATAATAAATGTTCATTTTGAGGCTTAAATTCAGTTAAATCATCTTCATCAATTATCGATGCTTGGATGTCAATCGGGATATCAAGCCACACTGGCCCAAAACGACCAGTTGTTGCTTCATATATTGCTTTATCAATATAATATTTTATTTTATTTTTATCTGTCACCATTTTTGCATATTTTGTTAGAGGTTTTACAACTGAAATAATATCAACTTCCTGATCTCCAAGCTGGCGAACATTCAAATTAGGATAATGCTGCATGGTTGTTGGTATTTTTACCTGACCTGAAATATACAAAACAGGCACTGAATCCGTCCATTGTCCAAAAACTCCGTTTAATGTATTTAGTCCTCCAGGTCCCGTTGTTACATTAACAACGCTTAAAGTGTCGCCTTTTAAACGGCTGTATCCTTCAGCTGCTATTGCACAAGCTTGCTCATGATGATTAGCAGTATAATTTATGTATCGACCTAGACTATCATTTAAATGCATTGCACCACCGCCTGATACCATAAAAAAATGCTTAACATTATGACGTTCTTTTAAATATTTTGCAACAAAATCACTTAACTTCATTTTTGACATTAAAATTGACCTAGAGCTTTCTTATAACACGCAATTTGTTTGCATCATAGCTTCGTCAATAAGTTTTTTATAACGAGCTTCAAGCATATTTAATCTTTGTGCGTCCTCATCAAATATCATTTTATAAAATTCACGTTTATTTTTTAACCACATTAATTCAAACCCGACAGCTTTTAAAATTCCTTTATCCGCATTTTTGTCATCAAGTGCTTTTTTTGCATCAAAAATAATTTTTCTTGTTTCAAACCGGCTTAGTGAATTTTGAGGTAACCTTTTAAAAAATGGTAAAGAATGTGCTGAAACACCACCGCCAATTACAAAATCTTTATTTAATTTTTGCATTTTTTCGGCTAAAACTTTTGCTAAGTCAAAAATTTCATCAGAATTAATATCTTCACGTGTTAATCCCATAGACCCTGTCATATCAACACGCCCTAAAACAATACCATTAATATCGCTAAAATATTCAGATTTTATCATCTCATCAATATTGTTAAACCCTGTAATTGTTTCAGTATTTATTAAAAATTTTATCTGTTGTCTTTCTTCTTCGGGAAATACAAATTTTGTTGCCATTACGTATTTTTTCATAGCATAAGCCGTTTCAATCATAGGGGCAATAATTGTGTTGACTCCAATAGTACGAGCATCATACATATCCTTAATGGCTTCACAACCACCAACTTTTATTGCCAAATCAAGTCCAGCTCGAGTGACAACTTCTTTTAACCTTAACGCTTCTTCCAAACGGGTGCCTTCAGCTTCAAATTCTGCTTTTATACCCACTACATGATGGTTTTCTTTTAAGTCTATCAACGTTTCAACCATTTTCTTTTCTAATAAATTCATCCTTTTCCCCTTTTTAAGTTTTAATTAGCAATTTCTTTTTCAAAAACAAAAGTAAGTTCGTCCAAAGCGCGTTCAATATTGTCATTAATTATAACGTAATCAAAATCTTTTGAATTTTCAATTTCACACTTAACAAAATCCATACGTTTTTTTATAGCTTCTTCTGTTTCGGTATTTCGTCCTCTTAAGCGTTTTTCAAGTTCATCAATTGAGGGAGGCATAATGAATATCAAACTTGCATCTTTTATTTTATTTTTTACCTGAAATGCGCCTTGTGTATCAATTTCAAGAATTAGGTTATAACCTTCTGATAATTTTTTATAAACATAAGCTTCCTTTGTTCCATAATAGTTATCGGAATATTTTGCCCATTCTAAAAATTCATTATTACTAATTGCTGCTTTAAATTTTTCCTCATCCGTAAAAAAATAATTAACCCCATCAATTTCACCCTCTCGTGGTTGGCGTGTTGTAAATGATATAGACAAGCGTACATTTTTAGCATGCTTTTCTAAAAATGATTTTAAAAGTGTCCCTTTTCCCACACCTGATGGACCTGATATTACGAATAATTTTGTTTTGTTATTTTCCATAAATTGATTATACTAAAACTTTTTGAAAATACAATAAATATTTTTTATATTATATAAGAAAAAAGGTTTATTTACAAATTAAAAATAAACTCTTTTAATGTATAATATGGCTTTGGTTTAGGAAAGTGGGTATGGGTTGCAAAAGATGAGTTAACTTCACGTTGGCGAATAAAACAAATAACGTACAACTCCAAATCCTGAGCCGTGAAAGGGAGGATGCCCTTTAGGTTATAGTTGTAGCCCGGATGGCATTAAATAAAAATAATTATGAATAACAAACATAAAATTTAAGCAAAAACTATTCCTTTGGTGCTTAAGTGGAGAATATTATAAAATTTAATTATATGCAATATTTTATAATATGAAACTTAAAAAATTTATTCTAACAATTATTATATTACTTGTAGCATCAATAAGCTATGCACAATCATATAAGGTATTTAGTCCTAACAACTATACACAAAATAACAATATAAACCATGCAAAAGAACTTATACTATTTATTGTCGACTTTTCAAATAGCATGAATGAAACAATACAGGGAACAACAAAAATTGAACTTGCTTTAAAAAGTATTTCCGGAATTTTAGCGAAATTGCCCGATAATTTATATATGGGTTTGCGTGTTTACGGTCATAAAAATAGTTTTAATCCGATTACAAGCTGCACCGCATCAGATTTACTTGTTTCTCCTGGTAAAAACAGTAAAGAGGCTATAATATCAAGTTTGTATTCTACAAAAGCTACAGGCTGGACGCCTATTACTTATTCACTTAAACAAGCTGTTAACAGCGATTTTGTAAGTTTTCCAGGGAGCAAAAAACGTATTATTCTTCTGACTGACGGAGGAGAAAACTGTGATGAAAACCCTTGTGATTATGCTATGAATCTTATTAAAACCCGTGATGATATTTTTATTGATGTGATTGCTTTTGATTTAAACGATAAAAAAGCAAACGACGAGCTTCGATGCACAGCTTTAGTCACAAAAGGACGGTTTTATAAAGCAAATACACATGCTGAACTCTTAAATAGTCTTGAAAAATCATTTAATGTCAAAAAAGAAGTTTCAGGCACAATTATCCCCCGATAGTAGATAATTTAAACATTCATTATACGTATCAATTTCGATAATTTCATTTTCAAGTCCCACCTGCTTTGCAGAAACATTTATGCAGCTTGTGTTTTCTTTTATTGCTATTACTTTTACATTATTGTTCAAAGCATTTAAAACAATTTTTGCCCCAACAGCATCATATGGCATAATCAAAGCATTCACATCTTTTACATTTATTGCATCTTTATGATTTCTATCAACAATTTTAGGAGCATACTGAAGACCGAAAAAAAGACATGGAAGATAAGTTAAAGTAACGTATTCGGCTGCTGATTTCGGGCTTACTAATCGTGTTTCCACCTCAAAATTGCTAAATGCTGGAGCGTGAACGGTCATTATGTCTAATTTTGAAGACATATAATGCGATATTATCGCCTCAACTCCCCCTACAATATCAACTCCATTGCCTGCTACATAATCATTATCGTCATCGAGTTCTTCATCGTTAAAATTGCATACAACGCATATTTTATCAGCACCAAGATTTTTAAGTTTTAATCCGGCTTTAACTAAAGTTTCAGGGTTAAGTACATCGCCAAACGATCCCCCACATTCTTCTTTATAAAACCTAACCTTAGCTTCCTCATCCGTTATAATAGGCGGCAGTATGTCATACCCATATATTGTTTTTATAGCATTAATGGTATTTATATGAACATTTAATACTTCTTTTTTTATTGCTTTATCAAAAATAACACCTATTTTTCCGCCAGCATGTTTCTTTAACCCAATTTTATTGGCGAAAAATTTATCAAGAAAATACCCTTCGCAATAGAGCATGTCTGATGTTATGCCAGAAAAAAGAGCTGCATTTACTACATTCGGATTTACAATGACATCAAAATATTGTGCAAATTTTCTGGCATAAAAAGAAGCATCACCAGCAAATCCACCTATTTTTGCCCCAATACCGGTTGGCACCACGAAGCTTATTATATTACGGGGATATGAATGATTATACCGTAATGTCATTATTTTTTGATTTCTTTATTATTTTATTCCCGTCTTTATCTTTTGTTGCTATTAATATACCGTCAAACTCGTCATCTTCATATGTTTCTTTTTCGTCATCAGTTTGGTGTTCGTCTTCAATAGCATTATCATCTTCTTTTTCGTTATCCATGGTTTCATCAACCTGACTTTTATCATTAATGGATGAATCAATTTCAGAACAAGAAATTTCAGATTTTTTATCGTTTTCGTATTTTTCGATTTCTTCAAAAGATTTAGTACGTGTAATACCTATATTAAACATAAAAGCAAGTTCGTTTTCTTCACCTGAAAAACTTATATCATAAGTTTCTTCTTTTAAATCCATATATTTTGCCAACACACTTAATAAATCTGTTTTAAGCTTTTCTGCCGATATAGAGTCAAGTTTCATCCGGTCTTGCGTTAAAACAAGTTTTAGACGGTTATACGCGACATCTTTTGCATTTTCTTCTTCATTTTCATTTTGGAAGAAATTTACCATTCTGTTATAAATATCAGTTAATATATCTTTCATTTTTCTACAACGGCCCTTACAGCCTTATCCTTTCCTTTTCTTTCAACAATAGTGGATTGATTTTGTTTTAGCCTTAATATCAGTTTACTATATTTTAAAATTATGACTTTTTTGTTTATGTAGCAAAGTTAATTACCGCATGAAACAAAAAAGTTTTTTATTTTATCAAGAAAACTTTTCTCATTAATATCAAGAAATGGAACTTCTTCGCCTAAAATCCTTCTGGCTACATTGTTGTATGCTGTACCTGCTTTTGATTTATTTTCGTTTACAATCGGTTCGCCTTTATTTGTTGAAGTAATAATTCCTGTGTCTTCTGGAATTATACCAATAATACCGCAAGACAATATTTCAGAAACATCCTCAACGCTCATCATTTCTTTTGTTTTTATCATATTTGGACGTACACGATTTATCAAAAGCTTATATGTCTTTATTTCCTCTTTTGCTTCAAGAAGTCCTATTATACGGTCAGCGTCACGAACAGCACTCATTTCGGGCGTTGTAACTATTATAGCCTCACTTGCACCTGCTACAGCGTTTTGAAAACCCTGCTCAATACCTGCTGGACAATCAACAAGAACAAAGTCAAATTCTTCCTGTAGTTTTTCGCATATTTCTTTTAACTGCTCTTCACTTACCGATGTTTTATCACGTGTTTGCGCTGCTGCCAACAAACATAAGTTAGGACACTTTTTATCCTTAACAAGCGCCTGTTTTAACTTACACCTTTGTTCAACAACATCAACAAGTGTATAAACAATACGATTTTCAAGACCCAAAAGCAAATCAAGGTTTCGCAAACCAATATCAGTATCAATTAATGCCACTTTTGCTCCTGTCTTTGCTAAGGCTGTTCCTATATTTGCGCTGCTTGTGGTTTTACCCACACCGCCTTTTCCTGATGTTATTACAATTACTCTTCCTGACATTTCTTTCCCCTTTTTATCCGACAGTTTTGCCTGTCATGTCATATTTTTTATTTTTTGTTTTCATTTCTTCCTTTTGTTTTCTTCCACCAATGTGAATTGACTTTAACTTATTATTTTGTTCTCAATTCATATCTACGATACGTATTTCATTGTCTACTACCATTGCTTCCTCAATACATAAAATATTACGTTTTTCTTTTAAATTTATATTCGCTCCATCTGGCTTACGTGTATATAAATCAGCTATTCGTATCTGTATGGGATTTAGATTTAAAGCTCTTATACGTGCCTTTTTATTACCGTTTTTGCCAGCATGACAAATGCCAAGAAGTTTACCCCACACTGTTATATCACCTGCAGCTTGAACTTCGCTGCCTGCATGACAATCACCAATTATAATCACATTGCCGTCAAAGCTAAGATATTGTCCAGACCTTAAAGTCTGCTTTACATATTTTGTTTGCATATTTAATATATCTAAATCATCCTTGGTAACAATCTGACGGGATTTTGCCTCATCTTGTAAATCAGATTCTACAAGCATGTCTTCAAGTTTCTTTATTGCAGATTCTTCATAGTCTTTTTCATCATAAAAATCTTGCAAAGAAACCGACGGAGCTTCCTTTTTACCTACAATAATACCTGTATTGTTAACAGCGTCCTTTGTTTTTTCAGACATTGTATTTATACGGTTTAATATGCAATCATTTGATTCTATAATAAGCTTTATGCTTTCAAGCTGATTTATATTTAAATCAATATTCGGTAATATTAAATTAATACGTTTAAATTTGTTTTCCTCTTGTTCCAGTTTTGAACAAATATGCGCAATTATTGAATTAGCAGAATTTACGCCGTATAGATTTATGTCAAGTTCGGTATCGTTCACTATTTCTATTTCTTTATTTAACATATCCCGTTTCCCCAATAGATTATTTTGTATCTATTATTTTAGAATATATTAAAACATTTTAATTTACAATAAAAAATTACGTTATATTAAGCTTATTTATATAAATAGCACTCGACTTTATATTTTTATATGTTTATTGAGTTAAATAGTTATTGAAAATACATAAACTAAACTACACATCCTCAACAACATAAAGGTTTATACTTTCTAATTTTCTTTTTATTTCCTCATAACTTTTATTATGCAGTTTTAAGTTTTGATACTCTTGAACAATGCTTATTATATCAGCTGCTGACATTTCAATAATTCGTCGTTGATTTCCCCCGTTTTCATTTATGCTTTCAATTATTTTTGCCATTTTTATCTTTTACTCCTAAATATATTAATATTTATAATATCGGCATAATAATTTCGGACTTTAAAAGATAAATTAACCAGTCTAGATATCTTATTTATAATTTGAAAGTTTATTCAAAAATTTTATTGGGATTCATAATATTTTTTGGGTCAATAACATTTTTTATTGACTTCATAAGATTTATATTAGCTTTTGCTGTTGATTTTTCAATATATTTAGATTTTTCAAAACCAATACCGTGTTCGCCTGTTATTGAACCTTTAAGTTTTATTATTTCATCGATAATTTCTTCACGGCAAGCACCAAACCTTTTTACTTCATCTTCATTATTAAGATCTAAAGCGTAGTTTGGGTGAATATTTCCATCTCCTATATGCCCCATAATACATACTATTATTTTATATTTCAAGCAAATATCCCGAATTGTTCTTATAGCATATGGTATAAACTCGCGTGATACAACATAATCATCTGCAATTACATTAGGTGCAAGCTTAGTGCAGCAAGCAAAAGAACTTCTTCGTGCTGTCCATATTTTTTCTGACTGCTGCTCATTTTGAGAAATTATTACCTCTTTAGCATTATTTTCATAACATAACGATTGAATTGTTTCACATTGTTGAGTTATTGTTGATTTAAACCCGTCGACTTCAAGCAATAAACACGCTTCATACTGTGTTTTTAAGCCGGATGGTTTAAATTTTTCAATTGTCTGAAGAGTATTATTATCCATAAGTTCAAGCACAGAAGGTACAATATGATGTGAAATTATAGAGCATACAGCATTAGCAGCTTCATCTATTGTTTCAAAATATATAAGTATAACATTTTTAGCTTCGCTTTTTGGGAGAACTCTCAACGTTGCTTTTGTAATAATCCCTAAAGTTCCTTCACTTCCAACAAAAAGCTGAGTGAGATTATAACCTTCAACATTTTTGTGGCAATTTTTCCCTGTTTCAATTATATCCCCGTTTGGAAGCACAACTTCAAGGTTTAAAACATAGTCTTTGACCGTTCCATACTTAAACCCCCTCGGTCCTCCAGCACTTTGTGCAATTGCTCCACCAAGTAATGATACTTTTTGATTGGAAGGGTCAGGAGGGAAAAATAAATCATACTTTTCAAGTTCTTTATGAAGTTGTTCAACCACAACTCCAGGTTCAGCCTGAACAGTAAGATTAACAGGATTTATATTTAATATCCTGTCCATTTTTATAAAACTTACAATAATCGTTTTGTCGTTTAAACATACACAGCTTCCAACATGGTTTGTTCCTGCAGCTCTGGCAATAAGAGATAAACTTTGTTCATTAGCAAACAAAACAAGCTTTTGAATTTGATATACATCATTTGGAAATACAACTGCGACAGGTTCTTTTATATTCCCACTTTTTATGTTTGAACAATCGTGAGAATATGCATAAAGCTCATGTTCCTTAATTAATACATTTTCTTTTCCAAAGATTTTAATTAATTCTTTATATATATTATTTTGTATTTTTGTTTTCATTATATTCCATAATTTTATTAGTTTTTCTATGTTTAATTATAAGCTAAACTTTATATTTTCTTCAAATATTTAATAGTAAAGCCGTTTTTTTAAAGTATATCCGTTAAGCTTAATACTTTGTTCAGATGGGCTTAGAGAAACAAGTCTTGTTAACTTATTTTCACAATCAACACTCCATATTCCAAGAAAAAAAGGTGCCGTTTTGTCTTTTGAATAAAGGTATGCAAAAACAATAATCCGGTTGTCATCATTACTGTCCCAACCAAGAGGAAAAATATCATATCTATAGTCATCAAGTTCAAGGTTTTTATATGTTAGCCAAAAATATTTAACAGCTTCACGACAAGCTGTCAACTTTGTTACTTTATTATTGTTAAAATCGTATACAAAAAGATTTGTTTGCCACAATCCTTGTTTTTCATGGGCGATTTTTTCTTTGAATAAAACTTTTGAATTGTTATAATTAAAATCAATTGGTGTTAAGGTAAACAAAAGCTGGGTTATAACATTTTGCATATTACTTTTATATATGCTTTTAGCATCTTTTTCAATTGCTTTTAAAACACTTTCTTTAGCCGATAAACCTGTATCAAGGTCAATATAAAATATTTCGGAAGCACTTTGGTCTAACGTGTCATAATAATATACCTTTGAATAAACTATGCGCTTATAATCACTTGAAATTAATGGTTTTGATCTTACATATTTATCAATTTTAAGTTTAACCAAATCAACTTCCACTTTGCCAAAAGCTTCGTTGTATTTTTCAAATTCGTATTTTGGATTTGGTAGATTAATAATTTTTTCTTCAATTTTTGTTTTTTCCCGATTTTCATCTTTTATTACTTTTTTTTGATGTGAAGGAACATCTTTTGATAATACAAGATACTCTTCAGTTGTAATAGGTTGTTTGTTTTCAAGCTGTGCAAGTTTAAAAGCTTCACTTCGGGTAATAATTTTTCCTCTTTCTTTATACTCTTTTCTTATTATTGCCCCTCGGGCTTTTAATTTATCACGGTCGGTTAGTTTCTTTTTCTTCCAGAAACAAGGAAAGCATCTTTTATATTCTTTTTGAACTTTTTTTAATTCTTGATCTTTAATATTTTTTTTATTATTTTTTATATCTTTTGTTTCGCTTACTGCATCTTTTAACTCGTTTATTTTTTCAATAAACAAATTATTGGTATTTATAACAACAGCATAAGAGTTAAGCTGGAAGAAAAAAATAAAAAATATTAAAAGTATTATTTTTATTTTCAACAAAATGCTAAACCAAACCTTCTTTCATAGCGCATACTGCTGCTTTTGTTCTGTCTTTTACGTATAATTTTTGCAAAATACTATGCACATGTGCCTTTGCTGTTGCACGTGTAATAAAAAGCTTTTTTGCTATTTCCATATTGTTTAACCCATCAACAATAAGTGAAAGAACTTCAAGTTCACGTTCAGTCAACCCAAATGCATTAGCTTTTATGGCATTTCCGTTAAGACCTGTTGTTTTATAACTATTTTCAGCTGCTTCAAGGGAATTTTGCTGCTGTTTCTGTACATTTGATAATACAAGCCTTGCTATGCCGGGGTCAAGCCAAGCTGCACCTTCATTTACGGCTTTTATGGCCTGAATTATCATCTCCTGATTTGCGCCTTTCATTATATATCCATCGGCTCCGGCTTCAAGTGCTTTAAATACGTCATCCTCGCTATCACGTGAGGTAAAAATAAGAATTTTTGAATCAATATTACTTTCTTTTATTTTTCGTGTTGCCTCAATACCATCCATTTGCGGTAAACCTATATCCATAAGGATAACATCCGGCAAATTTTTAAAAGCAGATTTCACTCCGTCAACTCCATTATCTGCTTCGTCAATAAGCTTAATGTCACTTGCCTTTTCTAATATTAATTCCAAACCCATTCTTACCATTTGATGGTCTTCAATCAGCAGCACTTTTATCATATTTTTATTATCTCACTTCTTTTCTCTTCCAACTTATACTCGCTATTTATAACATTTAAACAATTAACTAATAAAATAGAAAACTTACTTCCATACCCTTTTGAACTTTCTACCCATATTTTACCATTATGAGCTTCAATAATTTTTTTCGATAAATAAAGTCCCAAACCTGTCGAATTTATATTTTTAATATTTTCTTTTCCGCTTTCATTGAGAGATTGAAAACGATTAAACAACTTTGGCAGTTCGTCTTTGTTTATGCCTTTGCCTTTGTCTTCGATTGTTATTCTTAAATCATTTTTGTTTATAACACTTGTTGTAATTTTGATTTCACCGTCATTATCCGAAAATTTAACCGCATTGCCGCATAAATTGACAATAACCCGACGAAGCTCGTTTTTATCAGCGTAAACTTTCTTATCCTGTGTTTGGCTTAAATATAATTTTAGATGTATATTTTTTGTAATATACAATGATTCAAGCTGTTCGTTTATTTTTTCGATAAATTCGTTTATTAGAAAGTTTTCTTTGTATAAATTAAGTTTTCCCTCTTCATAACGATAAACTTCAAGCAGAGCATTAACAAGTCCTAACATGTCACAATTTGTTGATTTCATTGCTGTTAAGAACTTCATCTGTTTTTCATTTATTTCTCCCAATGTCCCATCAATTAAATATGATAAAGTTTGAATTGAAGCAAGCAATGGTGTTCTTAAATCATGTGTTAGTGTTGCTATAAAATCGTCACGTAATTTCTCCATCTGCTTCTGCACAGTTATATCACGTATAACAAGTATATACTCATAATCGTCATCAATAAATATAGGTGCAATGCTTATTTCAAGAGGAGTTATATGGTCATTTATTTTGTTTTTTACTTCATAGTCACGAACAATTACATTTTTTTCTTGATTTTCAATTGCGTGAGTAATTTTTTTCTTGACGCTAAATTTTGTTGAACAAATAAGGTCGTTTATATTTTTCTTTAATATAATATTCTTTGATAAGCCACTTAGTGCTTCAAATTCTTGATTTATACGGCTAATTCTTCCTGACTTATTTATTAATGCAATTGAATCGGCACAGTTATCAAATATGGCATTTAATTTTGTATTTACCTGATTTAATGTTTTTGTTTTTTCATTTACTACTGTTTCAAGATTTCGGGTATATTTTTCAAGTTCTGTATTAGCTTTATCAAGTTGGGCAACTTTATTTTTTAATTTTGAAATAAGTTCACTTCTCTCAATAGCGTTTTTAATATTTAATATTAAATTATCGTTATCCCAGGGTTTTTCAATATATTTATATATCCCAAGTTCATTTATTGCCTTAATTGCATTTTCCTTATCAGCATAGCCAGTTAAAAGTATCAAACTTATATCGTCATATAGTGCTTTAACTTTTGTTAAAAACTCAATACCATTTAATCGAGGCATTATAAAATCTGAAATAACAACTTTGGGTTTATTTTTTTTGTTTTTTAAAAATTTATATGCTTCCATTGAAGAATCAAAAAACACAGCATCTTTTATACCCTCTATCTCAAAGAGTGTTTTTAATGCATCAAGAACTATTTTGTCATCATCAACGATTACAATCTCAATATTCTTTTCTTTATTATTAACATTTGGACATAATTTTAACATACCCATACTTTTAGTTTAGTCTATATTTTGTTTTTCGACAAATTGTTAATAATTTGTAACCAAAATTTAAAAAAATAACACTTAGATTAAAAAACTCTAAGTGTTATATATAAGGGTTTATTATTTACCCAGTATATTATAGATTATTTAATCTATTATTTATTGCTTCAAGTTCCTGTTCTCGCTTTTCTGTTATACAATTAATAATTTTATCTAATGTTGTTTTCTGTTTTTGAGTAAAATGACTTGTAGCTTCATCTTTTATCAAAGATTCATATTTTAAAAATGACCCAAAAGCAGTTGATACTCCACCTCTAGTTTGTTGAAGTATTTCATAGAATAAATATATTACAGATTTAGGATTTAACTTCATTGAAGGATTTAATTTTTGAGCCTTTAAAGCAGCATTTCCAGCTTGTTGAAATAATTCCATTCTTTTATTAATATCTTTTTCTTGTTTCATTTTAGTAATATTTGAGTTAAATTTAAATATTAATTGATTACAAGCTAATGTTTTTGTAGCTTCTTGCTTTCTAATTTCTAATTTTTCTTTATATTCTTTGCTAATCTTTTCCTCTTCATTCAATACTTCTTTAACAAATTCTTGTTTCTGATCATATGACATCTTATTTTTAACCATTTCTAATTTACTTTTAAAGTATGGTGTTTCTTTAATACTTTTGTCAGCATGCAATATTGCTTGTGCAAGTTCTTTAGGTGATTTATATTCACTTTTTTTCGCACCTTCATCTTTAAATATATCATTTACCTTTTGTTGTATATCTTTTGGTGTTTTAAATTTAATCAAATTATGTTTAACTATATTAAATTTGGATGTTTTGCCATTTGTTTTACTACTTGAAGATGTATATGAATCAGATACTTCTGCTTTTGCTAATTTGCTCATAGAGTTTCCTACATTGACAGAAGCTATCTTAAGACCTTTATCAATTCCTGTATTGCTAACTCTACTCAATATCTGCATATTTTCTCCTTTTTTGACTTATTACTATATTTATAATAAAAACATCCATAAATTTAAAATTTACTATAATTGTATTTTTTATTTACAAAACTTAACAAAAATATTACATTATTTCAATAATTCTAAAGTTTTTATTAACTATGTCGTTATATATCAAAAAAGGAGACGGTCAATTATGATTCTTGAATATCGTGTAAAGGAAAATAAAGTCCAAGCTGCCTGGTTAAAGACGCTTTATGATATGATTGAAGAATTAAACTGCAAGTGTCAAACATACCTTGAAGAAGACTATGATTATTCCTATAAAACTTTTGAACGTACCCGTATTGTTGAAGTTTATGGCTCAGATACTATGTTAAACTGGTTAAAACTTCGTATGGAACGTTATAGCCACTTTGTTATGTCTTTTAACGAAAAGCCTGAAATTAATACAAATTTAAAACCCTAAATTTTTAACTTTCTTTATTTCGAGGTTTTAAAAGGCTTTTATTTGTTTTTTTCTTTATATTTTCGTTATTATCAAGTTTATTTTGATTTTGATTTATAATAACAAGCACCTCATCTTTTCCTGCCATTTTAAGGTTATTTCGTGCTATTGCCTCCATTGATTTAAGTGAATTAAAATCTTTAAATTCGCATTTTAACTTTTTATTTTCCATTATAACTTTTGCTTTATAAGTTTTCATTGTTTTAATTTTTGCCTGATTTGAAATAAATTTTGAAATATTTAAAAATGCACTTATGCCCATTTGAACAATACAAACGATTAATACAAATGTTAAAAACGAATAATAAACCCGTTTTTGCTTCTTATTTTTTATATAGCTTACTATTTGCTTTTGTTGTTGTGTGTTATTTTTAATTTGACTTTTTTTCATAACTTAAATAATACCACATATTCAAATTAAAAGAAAATTTTTATAGTTTAGGGGTGTAATATAGAGACAATAATCAATACTTTACATTTAATATATAACTAAATAAAAAAATTTTCTAAAACTATAGTCAAAATTGTAAAGCAGCATCAACATTTACTTAATAATGGAATATTAAAATATATATAAATATAAATAAAATAGCG
>USEW01000001.1 GCA_900553845.1 uncultured bacterium | reverse complement strand
ATTCTGATAATTTAAAATATATAAAATTAAATTCTAAAATCCCGCTTGTATGCTTTTTAATTGGAATAGTGTCCCTTTCAAACTTGTTTTTTGCAGGCTTTTTCTCATTAAAATTAATTTCTTATAATTTGCTAAGTGATAAAGACATATTATTATTTATAATAATTAATGTTATTTCATTTTTAGTTACTTTTGCATCATTCCGTTTGTTTTTTATTCTATATAATAAAGACAAAACATTTGACAATAAAAGTCAGTGGATAAAACTGCCTATTGTTATTTTAACATTACCTTTAATATTATTAAGTTGCTTTGAAAAATACTTTACGCTTGAAATATGTAGTATTAAATTTAATTTAATCTCAAAAATTTATTTAATGTTTAACATTCTTGGTATTATAATAACCTATAAATTATCACAACAAAATGCTTTAATTAATTTAAAGCCCAAATTAATACAAAATATTGCCATAAACAATTTATATGCCAATGATTTTTTCTTTATTATTAAAAGGTTTTATAAATTTTTATGTAAAATAATAAATATACAACCATTTTGTATTTTTGAGAAAATAAGTAAAAGAGAAGATAAGACCCTATGATTGAAAAATTTTTATCAATAAAAGCACTTATACTAATCCCGATAATCGGTTGTTTAATAATATTACTACCTTTATTTCCAAAAGATTCTAAGGTGATAAGAAGGTTTGCAAAAGGAATAGCATTTATAAATCTTTTATATTCAATATGTCTTATTGCATATTTTAACCCTGAATTGTATGGCGTATCCTATGAAGAAACACTAAAATTTGGAACGTCACAGTGGCTATCCTGTATGGGGGCTACTTTCACTTTTTCTTTGGATGGATTTTCAATATTATTCGTCGTATTAACTTGTTTTATAACCTTTGTTGTTTTATCCTTTAGCAAATACTTTATTACAAGCAGACAAAAATTATATTATTCACTTATTTTGATTATGCAATCATCACTTTTGGGGTTGTTTTGTGCAAAAGATGCTATTCTTTTTGTATGTTTTTGCGAGCTACAAATTGTTCCTTTATATTTTCTCAATACATTATGGAGTTCAACATTTGAAAATACAAAAGATAAAATTAAATTTTTAGCTTCATCATTTTTTAGCGTTTCGCTAATATGTTTAGCTGTGTTAATTCTTGTATATTACAATTTTAAAATTACTAATAATCTAACAGCCAATATGCAAAATTTAAATATTAATGAACTGATTTATACACAGGCATTTCAAATTTTTGTCTTTTTATGTTTTTTGATTGGATTTTTAATTCGTATGGGTATATTTCCTTTTCATAAATTATTTATTGATAATGTAAAAAATTCTCCAATACCCATAAGTACTTTGATAGTGTCATTTAGCCAATTAATAGGTATTTATGGATTATACAGATTTAATTTACTTATTTTCCCTGAAATATTTAAGCTTCAAGCTATGTATATTATTATATTGAGCCTTGTAAATTTAATTATTTCAACAACAAAAGCCTATATTGAACAGAATATAAAATCTATTGTTACATTATTTTCATTATCAAATATTAGCCTTATATTGATATCAATTTGTGCATTAAATGAATTTTCAATAAAAGGAAGTATAATATACACAGTATCAAATGCCTTAATTATAACAGGTCTAATGACAGTAATAGCTGCAATTGCAAGAAAGACAAATAATCAACTTGAATTAAAAGATTTAGGCGGGCTTGCAATTAGTATGCCAAGGTTATTTAATTTTGCTGCAATAATAAGTTTTGCTCAAATGAATATACCTTTTTTAATTTCTTTTGCAGGTTTATTTATGATAATGATAGGCGTAATAAATATGGATATTGGTACAAATTGGTTGACAATTGTGTCTATGACTATAATACTTTTATATGTATTTTTCAATTATATCTCAACATTGCGCGTTTTAAATAAAACTTTTCTTGTTAATTATAATGACAAATATAAAACAATTGACGATATATCAATAAATGAATTCAGCGTGCTTTTATTGATATTTTTAACAATATTATTTTTTGGAGTATTCACAGGTTCCATAGTTAAAATAATAGATACATTTACAATAATAGTTAGTGATTTATTCGGAGTATAATTAATTATGTTTTTATCGGATATTTTTAGCTCATTTTCAACTGAAATTCTATTAATGTTAATTATTTTTATAAATATGATTTTATCACTTTTTATAACAAAAAACCTGCATAAATTTATAAAATATTTTTCAATATGTTCAATTATAATTGCATCATTATTTATAAGTTTTAATCAAGTTGAGCCGCCATATTATGCCTTTAACGGGAATATAATATCAAACAGTTTTGCACTGTTCTTCAAAATACTTGTACTTGCATCAGGTATAATGATTGCTTTTTTATCAAGAAATTTTATAAATCGTATTCGTAATAAAGTTTTTGAATACTATAATATGCTTATTTTAGGAATTTTAAGCGGACTAATTATTATAGGCGCCAATAATTTTATATTGTTATTTATAGGTTTGCAAATGTTGACATTGACATTATGTTTAATATCAAGTTTTGTTCGTGGAGTTGAAATAAAAGAAAGTATTGTAAATTTTATAATAAAAAATTTTGTATTTGACGGTTTATTCTTATTTGGAGTTATGTATTTATATTTAATAACCTCAAGTTTTAATTTTAACGAAATATATAATTATATAAACCAAAATATAAGCAATATTGGTTCAACAATAAGTTATATAAATATAATTATAACTTTATCAATTATTGGTAAAATATTAATAATAAACGGTAATGTTTATAGAAATAATAGCTATGCAAATTGTGCATTTATAACAACTTTTATTCCGGTATGTTATTTAAATGTACTAATCAAATTGTCACTAATTATGAAAACATCATACTCATATATTGTTGACATATTTTTATCACTTTCATCTTTATACATAATATCTTATGGAATATATAAAGTTATAAAATCAAAAAACGTAAAAGAATTTTTCGGGTTTAACACACTTGTAAATATAGGTTTTATGATAACAGGATTATTGAGTGCATTAAATGTATATGGTATTTCATCAATACTATATTATTTAATTGTGTACATTATAACAAATGTTGGAATATTTGCCGGTTTAATATTTTTTAACAGTTCAAAAAATATGAACAATCTTGTTGATTATGAAGGTATTATATACATAAGACCCTATTATACATATGCTTTAACAATCTGTTTGCTAAGTTTTGCAAGTATACCGTTATCAGGTGGTTTTATTTCAAAATTATATTTATTTTCAAGTTTAGTCCGTGGTAACTACTTATATATAACACTTTTAGCATTTATATTTTTATTAAATTTATGTTGTATTTTTTATTCATTAAACTTTATAAAAAGTTTCTTTATGAGAAAACCGCCTTTAAAAAATATATGTAATCGGGCACAGGCCCCTAAAGTATTACTTTATTTATGTTCCTTTTTAATATTTATGTTATTCTTTTATTCAAATACATTAATCCAATTATGTCAGGTTATCGCATATGAAATGTAGTCTATTAAGGCGAAATAAAAACTAAAAAAATTAGTTGCAAAAAAAAAATGACTATTATATAATAAAAAAGACAAGTGAATGGGAGCGTAGCTCAGTTGGTTAGAGCGCTTGCCTGTCACGCAAGAGGTCGCGAGTTCGAGCCTCGTCGTTCCCGCCATTTAAATTAAGAGCCTTCACTAGAGGCTCTTTTTTCGTGTCTGATTGAGTTTTAGAGAGTTCGAACCTTCCATTTTGAGAATGACCTAGACGATTCATCTCTATTATGTCATAGAAGATAGGATACAGCGTTATATCTATATTTTTGCCATTTGCTGTAAAGTTCGAACCAATTATTTCACAAATTGTTCTTTTTTCTGATGGAGTTGCTTCCATGAAAATTCTGCTTGCATTCTTACAGAACTTCAATATTAAATCAGATTGCTTGTAAAAATCATCATCAGCTTTATCAATACAAGACAGTTTATCCATAAGCTGTTCTCTTTCAGCTCTTAATTCTGTATAAGTTGCATTTCACAGCTCATTTTCCATGTCATTGTTACTTCTAAGCATGTGTTTATAGCCGTTCTGTATCATTCGGTCAATTTCTTTAATACGCTTATATATGTTATCTTGGGTTATATTACTGTATTCATTTTTAAGGTCATAAATTTCTTTCAAGCAATCTTTGATTTCATTTATAAGTGATTGAGGTAAATTCTCTAAATTTTTAAGAATTTCTATAATAAACTTATCAATTTTACTTTCGTTTATGTAGGAAGTTTTTTTACAAGTTTTAATCTTACCTTTGCCTGTACAATGATAATAAATATATTCTTTACCACTTGGTTTAACTTTTCTTTCTGCTATATAACTACAACCACAAACGCTACATTTAAACAGACCTATGTAAGGAAATTCTACATCATATTGTCTTGTTGTATTGTTAGCATTATTTAGTTTTTCCTGTGCAAGTTGGAATAACTTTCTGCTTATTAACGGTTCGTGTTTACCATTTGGATATAACTTTCCTTGATATATATAATCCCCAACATACATTGGATTTTTGAACATTCTCTGTATGGTTGAAACTGCATATTTATTTCCGTCTGGATTCCTTAAACCTTCCTCATACAGAATATTATTTATAGAAGAAGCTGATAGATTTTCATAAACAAATAAATTAAACGCTTTAACAGCATACTCGGCACGTTCAGGGTCTTTGATAATAGCATGTTTGTGTGTACCGTCATTGCCATACATATAACCTAACGGCGGATACAGTGCATATCCTTGTTCAATACGTTCATTCAAACCTTTTGCAGATTCTTCTGCAAGGTTATCAACGTATTGTTTTGCCATTAGAACACGTATCCCTATCATAAATTTGATACTTGAACGGGAGTTTTCAGACAGTATTTCATTTTCTTTAACAAAATGAATTTCAAGACCTTTAATATTGTCTATTGTGCCATAATCTGGTAGATTTCTATACAATCTATCCACCTTTTCAACAAGTATAATTCTTCTATCTTCGTGTTCATGAAGATAGCTAACCATCTCATTAAACTTTTTTCTGCCTGATTTCTTAGCAGTTTCAGCTTCAACAAATTCTTCTACAATTTGAATATTGTTTTGAAAGGTATAGTCCTTTAATAACTTAATTTGGGCAGGAATAGAAAAACCCTCTTTTTCCTGTCTATTGCTTGATACTCTTGCATATAATACAGCTTTTTTCATGCGTCAACGATACCACAAAATTCAGAAGAAGCAAACAAACATTTCTTTTGTAGTATAATAAGCAAAATAATAGGTATGAAATCGTGGTAAAAAGAACTGTCGCAGAAACAACATATTATGTTAATAATACAAATTTGGCTATAATTGCAAAACTTTTATACTGGAATAATGAAAAAGAAATCAAGTTTCTTATCAGCAGCTTCAACATCGACAAGTATCAACTCAAGCTATATTGCAATGAGTTGTCTGATGCATTTCCTTTTTTAAAGATAGTGGCAGACTCATTGTACATAAATATTTCAATTAAACGTAGGAACAAGAAAAATGCTGAAATCTGGCTAAAAGAATATATAAAAAATCTTATTAAAAATAACCTTGAATACCAATACAGATACAATAGAAACAATCCCAAAAACTATAAATCAAAGTTAAAATCATTTATCAAATCTATCGATAGAACAAGAATCACTAAATCATATACAATTTTAGGAACAAAGTATTTTGATGTTTTGCTTTCACTTCACTTATTTAAGCCAGAATGTTTGAATATTACTAATATTTGTGTAGCAGAATATCCCAAAGGGATTGTAGGAAATGAATCAATTTATACAAGTGTGTATGTAGAAGATGTTGATGAAGAATACGATATTTTGCAAGACCCATATCTTGATATTAATACAACGTTAGATATTTTGGATTTAAAGTGTCTTTTTAAGGCTAAAGTAATCAGAAAAAATATAGCAAGTCAACAATCCCAAACTGCAATAGAAGCAGATAATAGAAATTCTATTACCAATAAATATAAATTGACAAAAGAAGAAATTAATATTATTGGTGCAAAATCAGCATTGTTAACTGCTGGAAAGAAGGGAACATACAAAGAAATAGGCAAAATACTTACCCCAAAACTCACAGAAAACAATATTAAACAAAAAGTTTTAAATATTAAAAACAAACTGCTTGTAGAATCCTTAGATGGTGCGATAAGAATGCTTGAAAAACAAGGGTTTCAACTACCACATTTTAAATTGAAGTCATAACTAAAGTTATGACTAAAGTTAGTGAATCATATATCTCTAAAGGTTAGACTAAAAATAAAAAACAGAAGGAGATAACATGATGAGCAATACTTTTCAAACCCCCAAAATATTAAATCAAATCCTAGTATTATTTAAGGAGAGATATCCTAGTCATTCAGATGCAATAATATTAAATGTTGCATTGGCTAAAATGGCTCAAATGATTACAGCTAAAAGAGTACATTATTCAGAATTTGGAAAGCAAGGCTATCCAAATTATTATGCAATCAATTTTGAGCCAAGTGGATATGGCAAGGACAAAATGTCAGACGAAATGGATAACTATATATTTAAAAATTGTCGATTATGGATTAAAAATAAGGCAGAAGATTATAAGTTACAAAAAACAGAAGAAATCAGACGATGTTATGAAGAACAACTGGCGAATGTAAGCGATAAAAAACAGATTGAAACTCTAGTAAAAAAAGATTCTTCTTGTATCAGAAATATAACACTTGAAATTAACAAAGCAACACCAGAGGGGATATTTTGTGATGCAAAAGCATTAATAGGTGTGGATTTTGGCTCTTTAATGATTAAAATGGGCGAATTTGGTTTAATGCTAAAAAATTCTAAGGTAGAAGACCAACAATGTTTTCAGTCTATCTTTGAGTTATATGATGGTAAACTTAGTAGCAAATGTATCAAAACTGAAAATCGAGAAGATGAATTGAGTAATATTCCTTGTAATATTTTGTTGTATTCTGACCCAACATTGTTTGCAAGTGAATTAAAAGGAATGTTTGATAGCTTAATGCAAATGGGATTTGGGCGTAGGGCAACTATCATTTATATGCCAAAAACAAAATTGACTATAGAAGAAGATGTTGATAAAGCTTTAGAGCAATCCAAAAATTTTGCTCGAAAAGCAGATGAATTAGGTAATAGTTTTTTCTCGACATTTTTAAATGTTAATTCAAACAGTGTATTTGAGTTGTTGGACGAAACATTTAAACAAGTCTTTCATACATACAAGATATCACTTAATGAGCTTGTCAACAATGAAGAAAATACTTTGCTTGCGAGAGAGTTAAAATCGAGAGAGTTGAAGGCTCTAAAATTATCTTGTCTATTTGCAGTTTTAAATCATCCTGCTAACCATGTTATAAGTCCTCTAGATATGGAACAAGCTATTAGTGTTGTAAATTTTCTAGGTAGTAATTTCAAGGAATTTATCAAACTTAAACCTGCGTACAAGGATTTGTATGAACGTGTTTTTGATTTCTTTAAAGAACATCTGGATGAAGAATTTACTATAACAGATTTAAAACGTACACACTACAATGCTTTCGGTTGCAGTAGAAAAATGTTTGATAAAAATTTTGAGGAAATCATTAAATATGTTAATGATATCGCTTCTGAAAAAGGTTTTCTTCTTAATGTAAAAGAATCAAAGCCAAAAGGTGTTAAGTATTCTTTATCACAGATGCCTACAGGCGATGTTAGTATAGGCGTTAAACTTTTAGAAGACATTATCTAGGGTAGTAATGTGCCAACCTGGAGAACTTAATAAAGTACGACTGCGCTTTAATTTGCCGTTTTACCCAAAATGGCACAAGGTATTAAAAGAAAGGTATTACATGGAATTTGAAAAATTAACATTGGATAAAATAGAGGCATATCTAGGATATGCTGAAAAACAAATTGGTGGAGAATACATTTGGCAATGTCCTTATTGTCAAGATAAGCATAGGGATAATCTCAAATTCAATCCTAAAAAAGGTATTCTTTATTGTTTTGCAAGTAATGGTGAGCATTCTCAGCGAATTTTAAAGGAGATATACGCTAAAGATAAAAATAGTAAAACTGTTAGTTTTAGTAATATTAATTCTGCAAAATACAATAATAAATGTATAATCAGACCTAAATCTGATAATCAAATTGACATATTTACACAAGAAAAGCAAGAAGAATTATTGCTTTATATGGCTAAATGTAATGAAGAATTATTAAGACATGATAAAGCTTTAAAGTATATCGAGAAACATAGAGGATTTAAT
The DNA here is from genome assembly GCA_900553845.1 of uncultured bacterium. Taxonomy (GTDB): domain Bacteria; phylum Cyanobacteriota; class Vampirovibrionia; order Gastranaerophilales; family Gastranaerophilaceae; genus UMGS1477. Next base: position 36,983 of record USEW01000001.1, on the reverse strand, counting down.
AAGAATACAGTTGAAAATTGTGGTATCGGAATAGATTTAAAAACTCATAAGTGGGTAATGCCAACATTCAAATATAGTGCTAATTCTGCTGAATGCACAATAACTGGTTTCGAATTCCGTGATAGCAACCTAACAAAAAAACAAATTAGCAGAAGTAAAGGAACGCCTACATCAATGGCTATGGTAAATTGCTATACATCAAAAACAGAAATTTTGGCGATAGTTGAGGGTTACATGGATGGATATGCTCTTTATCAATACTTAACAGAACAAAATCAAATTGAATTTTATCATATTGTAACTCCAAGTAATGGTGTGAATAGTCTGCTAAAGTATATTCAAGAAGTCGAATTTTCAAAATACAAAAAATGTTATCTATTTATTGATAATGATGAGGCGGGAAATACAACAGCTGAAACAATAATGCAAAGATATCCTTTTTGTGTTCACTATAAACTGGAATGTGGTTGCAAAGATTTTAATGAACACTATTTAAAATGTATAAAAAATAGTATTAGCAAATCAGACAAATTGGCAAATTAAAGTCCTGATTGAGTTTTAAGGATATTACTATACTGACACAATGGCATTGTAAAACATTAGAATTGAGTTATTAAAAACTAAATTCTTTCATAGAAATCCAACTGGAGGCTGCTATGAAAGAATCAATGTTTATAAACTTAGGGGCAACTAATCACGGCAAAGGCACAAGAGAAGAAAACGACTATTACACAACTGAACCAATTGTAGGGCATTTATTATTAGAGGTCGAGCCAGATTTAAGTAATATCTGGGAATGTGCCTGCGGTGAAGGGCATTTAGCAAAGGTTTTTGAAGAAGCAGGAAAATTAGGTAAAGCTACCAACCTTATCAATAGGGGGTTATGGAAGTGTTGAAGATTTTTTAAACAACACCGAGCCATATCATAACGCTGATATCATAACTAATCCACCTTTTAAGTATTCACAAGAATTTGTTGAAAATGCCCTCTCAAGGGTTGATGAAGGCAGAAATGTTTGTATGTTTCTAAAAGTATTATTTCTTGAAAGCAAGAGCAGGAAAGAACTTTTTACCACGTATCTGCCCAAAGTTATCTATGTATCAAGCTCCAGAATCAACTGTGCCAATGGTGGTGATTTTGAAAAATACACGACAAAAGCTATTGCTTATGCGTGGTATGTCTGGGTTAAGGGTTATCAAGGGGAAACTGTTGTAAAATGGATAAATTAGAGTTTGTAAAGGCTTTGTTCATGACTGCTTATGAAATGTGCGTTTGTTGTGTAATACTGCCTATAGGTATTCTCATAACTTTGAATATGCTATTTACTACAATATTTTCTCATATTTTTCATTAAGCTGATACTTTCTTTTCTTCCCTTCGCCTATTGCAAGTAAAAATCCTGTATTTACCCATTCTAACACGAGAAGTCTTGCACTGCGTGGGGAAAACTTAAAGAACTCTGCAACATCTTTAGTAGTAACAAATTTTTGAGTTTCAAACAGGTTAAGAATCTGTCTTTGCTTTGTATCAAGTTCTCTTAAAACCTTAATACCATCTTTAGAACTTTCTTGTTCTTTTGCCCTGCTGTAAACAGATTTAAAAGCAATCGACATACCGTTGATAAAGTATTCAATCCACTTTGTAATGTCAGACTCAGCCCTGCCTAAATAGTAATTATGGGAATTACCAATAGTTATCGCTTCGTAATACCCTTGCAGGTCTTTTGCGTAATATTCTTCAAGTGAATAAATCCCTTTTAAATCATAACCACCTTTGTGCAATGCAAGTGTTGTAAGAAGTCTTGCAGTTCTGCCATTGCCATCAAAATATGGGTGATTAGTTACAAACTGATAATGAATAATACTTGCAACAATAGGGATAGGAATGTCATTAGGGGAGTTTATCCAACTAACAAATTCTTTCATTAAATCTGCTAAATCTTTAGCCTCTGGAGGCATATAAACGATGTTACCCGATAAGGAATCTGTTATAACATTCTGTCCTTCCCTATATTCAGAAGGTTTAACTTTTGAACTTCCACCCCCGACTACAAGTGCGTGAATATACTTAATGTTTTCTTCTGTTATCTGAACATTTGTTTTTGCAAGTTTTTCTATATAATCAAGAGCTGTGTAGTAGCCTTTAATTTCTTTTTCATCTCTTATTCTGCCAGTATTTGAAACAACTTTTTTCTTGCTTATAAGCTCTTTTACTTCATCTTGCGTTAGCCTGTTACCTTCAATTTGGGTAGAATAGTGAATTGTTTGAAGTTTCGCTGTTTCTCTAAGCGATGCTAATAAAGTAGGGTTAATAGGCAGGGTTTTAATGCCTTCTTTTACTCTTTCTATTTCAAGAAGGTTATTTGCTATAGTGTTAGTTATAGAAAAAATCGGTTTAAACTCTGCCATAAAAATTCCTTATCTTTGCCACAATCTTGCCACAAAGTCAATTTGTAACATAAAAAACAAAATGGTGCAAAGAATACCATTAATAGACAGCTTCCGTAAGAGTAATAAAAAAAAATTACAAAAAATTTTTATTTTTACCTTCTATTGCCTATTTTATCGAATTTCGATAGTATACCCTAAAACATCGACTATTCTTTGCATGTCTATGTATCTCAACGAACCTCTTTTAAGTTTGTTTGATAAATTGGCTTTGCTTTCCTTTGTATAATATTTTTCATTAAGGTCATCTGCTAATTTTTCCATAGTGTAGCCTTTTTCTACTATCATCGCCTTAACTTTTCTTTTCAATAGTTCTGTTGCTTGCTCATCAAGCTCTTTCGCTTTAAGTTCTTTTTCGTTTTCGTTCATATTTGTACCTCGTAATTATACGATACACTATATCGTCAATGCAGTCAATACAGATATAAACAAATGTGTCGAAAGTATAAACTTTTTACTTGACTCTGTTTATTTTGTGATGTATCATGTAAACGTAAACGAATACAGAATAAACGAAGGAGAGCAAAACATGGCAACGCAAGTTATCACTACAAATTTAAACCTTGAAGATGAAGCAAAGGTAATCAAATCACTTGAAAGCAAAATTGCTGAACTTAAAGAACTCAAAGATGAAAGAGTTGCATTAGTTAAAGAATTTATGAACAAAGCAAATGTTCTTGAACTTCAAGCATGTGCGTATACCTTTAAACTTAATGAAATTACCTGTAACAATGTTGATACAAAAACTTTGAAAACAAAATATGCAGAGTTATACAAAGCACTTTTAAAAGTTTCAAGTTACATGAAATTTGAAATTGTGTAGGGGCTTTGGCTCTTACACTTTCTCAAAAGAAGTTAAGTAAATGAGGTAAACAGGACATGGAAAGAAAAATAAAAGTTTTAATTGACTACCTATATGAATTTCAAGAAACGCTTACAAAAACAGAAGTACAAAGAATTTTAAAGCGATTGCGTGAATGTGGAGTCAAAACAATAACTTGTTACGGCAATGATTACGAACTAACAAACGATTTTATTAAAACAATCAAGGGGGTATGTTAATCATGGCTAAAACCTTTGCATATATAAGAGTTTCAGCACGTGAACAAAAAGAAGATAGACAAATAGACAGCCTCAACGGCTTGAAGGTTGATGAAATCATAGTTGAAAAAGCTTCTGGAAAAAACTTTGTCGGTCGTGAAAAATATCAGCAGATGAAGGCACAATTAAGGAATGGCGACCTGTTGATTGTAAAAAGCATAGATAGATTAGGCAGGAATTACAAACAAATTTGTAGCGAATGGGAAAGCCTTGTAAATATGGGAGTAGATATTCAAGTCCTTGATATGCCGATTTTAAACACTCGAAACAATCAAAATGGACTTACGGGAAGTTTAATTACAGATATTGTTTTAAAATTACTTAGTTATGTTGCCGAGCGTGAAAGAGATAATATTAAAACAAGACAGGCAGAGGGAATCGCTTCGGCAAAATCAAGAGGGGGTTAAGTTTGGCAGACCTACCGCAGAATTGCCAAAGGATTTTTTAAGGACTTATGAACTTTATCAAAATGGATTGATTAAAGTTAAAGATGTTATGTCGATGTGCAATATTGCAAAAAGTACATTCTACAAATAAGCAGAGCCCATAAAATGTTAGGTGTGTTTCATGTACAAAAATTCTATAAATTCATCTCTAAAAAGGTTAATTTTTCGCATTAGGAAAGAGTCCACAAAAAGTGTACTTTTTATGGACCTGAAAATTCAATAGATTGCATTGCTCCTTAGAATGCAACAAGCCCTCTGATAATTACTATTAGAGGGCTTTTCTTTATCTATTAAACCGCGAGCGAAGACGCCGTTTATATACAAATAAATAAATGGGCGATATTTAAGCAGGTTTAAAGTATCTCTATACGATATAAATGCTTATTTAACTACTCTTTTCTTTTGATTATACAGTCGCTTTAAACTCTTTCCAGTCCTTAACTGGTTCAGCAGGGAATGTAACATCAAGAGCGTCAAAGTGTTGTTTCCCACAATGAATTTTGAGCTGTTCAGGACTTCTGAGGTCAAATAATGTATTAGTGCCTTTAGATTCCAGTACAAAATATAGTTTCTGTTCTCCATTTTTCTCCATAAATACAGCCCAATCAGGATTATATGAGCCTATTGGTGTCTCAATCTTAAACCTTGAAGGTATTTTAAAGAACATTTTTACATCAGGGTCATTATCGAGACTCTCTGCAAATCTGCTTTCAACTCCACTATCGTAAATTAAGTAGTCATATACGCTATGATTAACTGATACAGCGTTTTTATCAAGGTTGGCAATAAGTTCAGCCGAGTCAAAAATCTTCTGAACATAATACTCTTCACCTGCTAATTTCACATACTTAATGCCGTCAATCGCCATAGAATGCCTGTTGCGGGCTATGATTTCAAGAGCCTTCTCATAAAATCCCTGAGGGTTATTAACAAAGTCCTGCAGTCTTCCGCTCTCTAGTATTATTCTAACTACCGTAGAGCGTTTAAGCAAGGTCTCTGTTGAGATTAACCGTATTATATCAGGTATACTCTCAAAAGTCTCTGTTAAGTTCTGAGTCTTAATGTGTTTTTCGCTGTGCGTAATTCCAGCGTTTTCAATCTCAATATCAGCTACTTTAGAAACAAGTCTTGCTCTAGGGATTGAGTCCATGTCCTGTAGTTCTTTAACACATTTTTTAACTAACTCTTCTATATCAAAATTTACTCTGTAAGTGGTTTTCTGTTTAATTTTGTCCCATAACTCCCTGAACTCAGGTGAAACAATAGTCTGTTACTTTAATCTAACCGTAACTTCTTTTGAGGCGTCTCTTATTACTGGTCGGTTGTCTGCTTTTTCTAATGCCTGGACAATCGCCCTAGTCTTCGCCTGTCCCCAACGCTGGATTAAGTCGAGTTTGCCTGAGGCAAGTTGTGCCTTCATTGTATCCTTAATCTTACCGTCTTTTGCAACAACTTTAAACTCCTTAAGATCTTCCATAATCTCACTAGCCTGTTCATGCGAGATTGTTTTCTCTTCAATAACCGTCTCAACACATTTAACCTCTTTTAAAGTTTCAAAGGTCAATGGTTTTGACTCTTGCACCATTTTCTTAACCTCTTGTTTAAGAGGTTCTGCAATTTTAAAATCTTCCAGTTCTTCTAATTTACTCCTACCCTCGTCTTTTACTGTTCCGTCAAAATCAATAACATCATTCTGTATAAGAGTTTCAAACACATCAAAAGCGTCCGACTCGTTCATGGTATGTTCTATCTCAGTTTTTTCCTCGTATGTCAAGTCCATTAAAGCACTCAGTTGAAGAGTTCCGAACTTCATGCCTGTTTCATCTTCAATCTCTTTCTGCAACTTCTCAGCAAACTCTGCAAAACTCTCATTAGCCATAACATGAAGGATGTTAATGTTTCTGTCTTCTATTCTTTCACCGTCTTGGTTTACACACAACCTCAGACCTCTGCCGACTTTTTGTCTGCATGTGAATGTGGACTTTTGGTCTATCAGAGTACAAACTTGGAATACATTTGGATTATCCCAGCCCTCTTTTAACGCTGAATGCGAGAAAATAAAACGCATAGGGCAATCAAAAGAAAGCAGATACTCTTTATCCTTCATAATTGTGTTGTAAGTATCATCATCTGCCTGTGTATCGCCTTTTGTGTTCTTATAAATACCTTTTTTATTCTGTGAGAAGTAACCGTTATGAGCTTTTTCTACATCAGGATTGAACTTGTCTTTCAACTCTGCATATTTTGGTTTGTTGATGAGTTCCCTGTAGCACTCTTCAAACATTTCAGCATATATTCCCTTCTCCCCTGTCTCTGTATGGTATTTTTTTACTTCATCAATGAAAAACAGAGACAAGACTTTAATCCCTTTATCATAGTATCTGAGTTCTTTATCAAGATGAGCCTCAATAGTTCTGTAAATCTGAGCTTTCTTCATGATGTTTTCGTCAATACTTCCGATAGCTTTACCCAGTTTAACAATATCAGAGTTAGAAAACTCAATACATTCAAAACCTTTTGTACAGTCAATCCCTTCAATAACATAGTCCTGATAAAGTTCACGATTGCCTGATAACACATATAAATCATCTCCAGCTTTAACTGTCTTTGTGGTTCTTTCCACCTTGCCGTCCTTGCCCTGAATATCAATTTCAATCTTAGCTGAGAATCCATTTTCATTTGATACAGATTTCAAGTAGATGTAAGGTTTGTTGAAGTCGTTAGCTACAGAGTTTGATGACACACAAATCTGTTTTACAAGTCCCATTTGATAAGCGTCAACAGGAGTCAGACGGTAAAGAATGTTAATCTTTTCTCTATGTGTTGCACTATAGCGGAGTATACATAACGGATTAAGAGACTGTATCGCCTCTTTTGCTTTTGGAGTGTTATCTACAGATTGAGGTTCATCTATAATTACAATAGGATTAGTGTCTTGTATGTACCTCATTGCGGTTTCACCGTTGAGCTTGTCTTGCTCCTGGTTAATGATATTTTCAGCCTTCTTAAATGCGTCAATGTTGATAATCATTATCTCAATGTTATTTGATGTAGCAAAAGTTCTAACATCTGAGAGCTGGGAGGAGTTGTAAATAAAGTAACGATAAGGTACTGAGTCATAAAGGTTTTTAAAGTGTTCCTCTGTAACTTGCAAAGACTTAAAGACCCCTTCTCTGATTGCGATAGAAGGTACAACAATAATAAACTTAGTGAAACCGTATTTCTTATTGAGTTCAAGAATAGTTTTTGTATAGACATAGGTCTTACCTGTGCCTGTCTCCATTTCGATAGAGTATTGCTTTGAATCAAAGTCTCTACTGATAGGAAGTTTGTGGCGTCTCTGAACAGTATGCATGTTAGAGATAAGTGTTTCATCATCAATCATAAGCTTGTTGCCGAACCCAAACTCATTTTGAAGTAACCGCATTTGTCCTGCATTCTCGTCAATCGAGAAGGTCATACTGGACTTTTCTTGCCCTGTGAATAGGTCTGCTACTGCATTTACCACCTCTGTTTGAAAATCTTGATGTTTAAACTTTAATTTCACTTAGTCCTGTCCTTTGTCTTTTTTTTAATTCCCTCGAATTCGAGAGAATTAAATTTCCTCTTCAAGTGTACGACTATTTCGTACAATTCGGTTGACTTCAATTTGTAGTCAACCGGTTACTCTTTGTAACCGGTTGAGTTGTACGATTTGAGCGTACAACTAGTTTTTATCTTCTTTGTATTCTATTAAAGGTATATTTCCTTTAACTGTTAATTTCTTAGCTACATTACTAGCCAACAGTGATTTTAATTGACTTATAGCCATATCATTTAATACTTTTAATTGTTCTCCTTGTGGTATATTTTGTCTGATAAGCTCAGCATTGAAACTTTCAATATTAGCCAATACAAGAAGTTGTTCAATCGTGGCATAATCTCTAATATTTCCCTTTACATCAGGATTTTGTTCTCTCCATTGTTTAGCAGTCTTGCCAAACAAAGCAATATTAAGAACATCTGCCTCACTTGCGTATGTACCGTTTTGTTCTTTCTTGGTTAATTTGTGAGGAATTAGGTTTTCTTTAATAGAATCTGTATGGATTCTGTAGTTAATCTTTGAAAGAGTTCTATTCAGATTCCAATCAAGAGACTTTCTTTCATTTTCTTCTAACTTTAATCGTTGGAATTCTTTAATGAGATATAGTTTAAATTCAGGACTAAGCCATGAGCCAAATTCAAAGGCTATGTCTTTATGAGCAAAAGTTCCCCCATATCTACCAGCTTGAGATATTATACCTTAGCATTAGTTAATTCAATCCACTTTTTAACAGACATATAGAAACTGTTTCTACCAGCCTCATTTTTAATTCCCTCGAATTCGAGGGAATTAAAATTCTCATTATATAAAGTTTCCCAAGTTCCCAAGAATAGAAGTGTATCCTTGTTTCTTAGCCACTGTTCAATTAAAGCACCTTGACCTTCAAAACCTTTCACCATATCTGTTAATGAGATATAATCATCATCGTTAACCTTTAATATTGCAATACTTTCACCTTGCACATCTATTCTTACTTTGTCACTAGCCATTTATTTACTCCTTGTTTGTTTTAGGTGGGGAACAAATTGTCGCCACCCTATTATCTGGTGTCAAACTGTTACCAGTTGAGCTTGTTTCCTATTTACAACTGCAAGAAAGAACTCTGCTATTGTTGACGCTGAGTTCAATATCAATCTTGCATGATGTTCTTCTATTATATTTATGCGTTTACTACCAACTCCATGAGAATCACTATTTCCGTTTCTCATCTCTGCGATAGAAGATATTATCTTGTTTAACCCTGATAGAAGATTATTTATCCTCTTATCCATATCCTTGTTAGAGTGCATATTATATAGGTCTTTAACTTGATTATAAAGCTTTTGAATATCCCCACTATCAGAAGGAGTCTCTCCAGCCTTTTCAATGGCATAACAAAACACTTCTTCTATTAGGGTTCTAAACTTGGTAATTGCACTATCAAAATTATTCTCATCAATGTCTTTGCTGGCTCTTTCACATAAGCCTTTTATATACTCTCTATCAATTACTTTCAGAGCAGGTGTTTCGATTGTTACTTCTTGACCTATTTCTTTGATGTAGAAGTTATTGTTTGTTTTTACCAGTTGTTTATCCGAAAAATAAAGAATCTTGTTTATTTCTGTAATTGCTTTAGTACATATATACTCATGGTAGTAATCTATTTTATCCACATTGACATTTCTCAATGCTTGCTTAAAATTCTCTTTGCTAAACATAAAGCTTAGAAGTTTGTCAATAGAATTATTTTCAATACAGAAAGATATTGTGCTATCTAAATATGACCAGCGACTAGGATTACCACTCCCCCATTTGTACTGGCTAGGATAACCAAATCTTGTTGATAAACCGCATAAATCAGGTCCACTCAAATATGGCATAGCAATTCTAATATCTCCTTGTGTCTCAAATAATTTATCCCCATCAAGAATATCTAATATGTATTTATTTCTAAGTAGTTCAAAGCTGTTAGTCAATACTTATCTCCTTTATAACAGTTTCATTTCAATATGTCTGTCTTTTAGTATATAGTAAGCATTTGAGAGTGATACATCATCCTTGAATGCTCTCTCTGAGGCAATAATCTTAGCAGGTGTGAAGTCATCACATATTGTTTTAATATCCTCAGGGGTTATTCCGTCTTTGCCGTAGTCTAGGCAAACAAGCACAAGGCAATCATCTCCTATTGAGTAAGCTCTTATCATTAACTGATACTTCTGTTACGCTGTAATCAAGAGGTATTCCCATTTTGAGCATTGTTTCATAAACCATGTCTAAGTCGTTACGGTCGGGTTTAATTGTGTCTTTAAGCAAGTTCATTCTATCCGCAATCAAATCAAGGTCAGAGGTCGGTGTTGACTCCCACTTAACAAGGTTTGAAGTGTCGAGTTTGAATACCTTAAACCCTGTATCACCTTTGGCAATTTTTGTTCCTGCTCTGCGTATGCGTTCCTTGCCTATTTCACAAATATTCTTGTAGCCAGCTTTGAATGCCTCCGACTTTTCATCACAAACCTCAGGGAGTTGTACCATGATGAATTGCCTGTTTCCACCGTCTTCTGCGTTTAACTGCATTACTGCATGAGCTGTGGTTGCAGAGCCTGAGAAGAAGTCTAGAACTATATCATCTCCTGCAGAACTCATCTTAACTAATTCTTTGATTAAATCACTAGGCTTGGGAGTGTCAAATATATTAACACTTCCTATGAACTCGGCAAGTTCTGCAGTAGCTTTGTTATTATGAGGTAGATAATCAAATAATGTTGCAAAAGGAACTCCATCTTGAACATCACACAAAAATCTTTTAAGTTTTGGTCTACCCTTGCCATCTTCACCGAAATATATCTCGTTGTTATCCAATAATTGTTGCATTTTTTCTTTGTTGTATCTCCAGTTTCCATTTGATGACGGATAATGTTCTTCACCAGTAACTGGATTTATAATTGGATAGTACAATGATGAAACATAACGACCACCTTTAACATTCGCCATTAAATTATCAGCAGCCCATTTGCCTTTCGGATGATTGTCAGGATTTCTGTATCTGTCTAATTGTTTTCCTGTTCGTTCTTTTCTATAGATGGTTAATTTCTGCATATCCTTTGCATAAGCAATTATGTATTCATGAATAGCACCTAGAATTTTATCATTAGGAGGACCACCTCTTTTTTTCCATATTATTTGAGCAAGAAAGTTCTCCTCTCCAAAAACTTCATCACAAAGTTTTCTGAGGTTTGTTACTTCATTATCATCAATCGAGATAAAAATCACCCCGTCATCCCTCAAGAGGTTAGAGGCAAGTCGGAGTCTTGGGTACATCATATTAAGCCAGTTTGTATGGTATCTTCCCATTGTCTCATGGTTTGACTTGGTTGTCTGCTGGGTTACTTCTTTATACTTCGCCATTGGGTCTGCAAAGTTGTCTTCATACACAAAGTCGTTACCTGTATTGTACGGAGGGTCAATATACATCATCTTAACTTTACGATAGTAAGATGTCTGCAAGAGTTTCAAGACTTCGAGATTATCTCCTTCAATATACATATTCTTTGTTGTATCAAAGTTCACACTTTCATCAGGGCATGGTCTAAGTGTACCAGTTGAGCGTTTACCTGCTATCCTATGACACTCAGCTTTGCCCTTCCACTCAAACTTATACTTCTCAAAATCTTCATCAATATACTCACCGCAAAGGTTTAAAAGCTTGTCTATATCCAGCTTTCCTTCATTGAAACATTGAGGAAAAACAGACCTTAACTTCTCTTTCTCTGCCCCTTCAATATCCATACTTTGACCTGATACTCTAGCTATATCTTCTATCATATATATCCCCTTTTATTAATGCGATTGTACCATGAAAATGTGTTTTATGCCTGTTGTTTAAGCAATCTTAATTTAAACTTGCAAGAAGTAAGCACCTCAAAGTTGTACGAGTTTGTAAGTTCTTCAACCTTCTTCTCTGTTTCAACATCCACTTCTGCCTTAGAAAAGAAGAGGCTCTCTTCCTTCTGTTTCAGTTCCTTCTCAATCAATCTTAGTCTTTTCGTAATCTTCAACTCTTCAAGTCGGTCAGTCATCTTATCAGAAAGCTTTTTATTCAGCTCTTTAATCTCTGTCCTTAAATCGTTGAGGTCAATTTCCATTTTAGACTTCTTTCGCCCTGCCTCTAATTTAATTCTCTCGACTTCATAAGCAATCGAGCCTTCCTTACTCTTAATATAATCTCTTAAAATATCCTCTTTAATTACCTTATCATCTAAGTTCCCAGCGGTTTCAAAATCTTCAAAGAGTTTGAAACGAGAAAACCTTTCAGGCTCTTCAATTTTAGCAACAGGAAGAGACAAAAGTTCCCTACAATCTTTATCAGAAAGGTGTTTCCCTGTTTGCGTCTGCCCGATTAGAAGGTGTTGGAATAGTTTATTTGAGTCTGCTTTACTCGTTGTTATGGAATAATTATACAATCCAATCTAGCATGGCTCAATATCAGAATCAACATACAAAATCGCCTCAGAGGTATCAATAGCGTCAAGCTCTTTCAATATACCTTTTACGAGTAATGAAGTGAAGGTTATCCGCTTAAAACTTGGTCGAAAATCAGGACTCATACCGTATTCAGAATATCCCTCATAACTTTTTTGTCTTGTTAGTCTATCATCCTTATAACTAAAGAGATACGGTCTATAGCTTTCAATAAGTTTGAGGGTTCTATCGCTATCGTTTATCTCGTAACAATCAGGTTTTTCATATAGAAAATAGTATTTTACCAGCTCCCACAATTCAGAGTTAAGTTTTTCTGTCTCTTCTTCAATATATTTAGGGGTTACAGTTACCTGTTCAGCTATTGACTTTGTAAAAGTAGTAAACAATAAATTCTCAGCATTCTCCACAAGCTCTGTATTAGCTGTCTTGTGTGTTTCAAGGTTCTGTTTAAAAGACTCTGCCACCTCTTGGGCTGGTCTAAATTGAGTCAGGACTTCTTTGAGTTTCAAGTCAAAATTGCCTACAATATCATCAGACATCCCAAAAATGCCGTTGAATTGAAGAGTACGCTTGTTAATAAGTTCCAGCATGCGAACATCAGCAAGGTTTCTTTGCTTAACATATTGATAACAAGTACATCAGACTTTTGTTCTTGTCTATGGCAACGGCATATCCTCTGCTACATTTCAATCGAATTATATAAGAGGTCATAGTTTACAACTACAGGGCAATACTCAATGTCCAGCCCTTTAGCGGAGGAGTCGGTTGTAACAAGAATCTGCACCTCATCATCATTTCTGAATTGTTCCAGCGTATCGTTGTCCTTGTATTTGAGGATGTTATAGCCTTCTCGCCTTAAGATGTCATATAGAACTTCAAGAGTAATATTACTTGTTACAAATACAATAGCTTTCTCGTTAACCTTGCATTGTTTCAGGTGTTTAAATACCTGCTTAAGTATTTTAATCAGACTCAAAGTCTTAGAGTTTATTTGAATATTAGAGGCTAAGTCATAAATCTTTTGCAAAACGGCTTTCTCCACTCCATAAGTTCTTTGTATAGCGGGCTGTAACATTTTAGTAAATGCCTGAGGAGATGAAGATAACTTATTGAAAAGCATTAGAGCAAGGTTATACTCATCCATTTCATAAGCCACCTTATCATCCGTTTTTATGTAGGTATGAAGAAGGGTATAGAGTTCTTTTTCTTCTTTAAGAAGAGGATAATCCACCGTAAAGGTATCCTATTAGAAAATGAGACATAGTCGCATGCCTGTGCTTTCAGGGTTCTGAAACAAAACTGAGAAACCCAGCTTGTGAGTTCAGGGTAGTTTTCAGGTTTACGAAAATACCTCTTATAAAACTCGTCAGGGTCAGGTAGTACACTCTCATCTATGAAATGTATAAGTCCGTAAACATCCCTTATATCCATTGTAATAGGTGTCGGTGTTAAGAGAAGTTTATACGCCTCTCTTACGGAGTCTTTAAGGGTCTGCGTCATCTGCTTATCAGGTTTTGATAAGCAATCTGCCTCATCAAAAATTACCATGTCCCAAACTCGCTCTTTGATACGGTCAGAGTATTTGAGAGCAAAGTCATAAGTAGTTATAATAATCCCTTCATCCTCAGGTATTTGAGGGGTATTATTCCAAAAGATATGAGGAAGAGTAAAGTCTTTGCTTAATTTTCCCAACCATTGAGGAATTAGTTTGAAGGCATTAATACAAGAATATTCTCTTTGCCTTCATACCACTTTTGCCCAGCAATCAAAAGAGCCTCGTAAGTTTTACCGAGAGAGCCTTCATCACATAATATACAACCTTTTAGATAATCAGAGCGTAGAGCAAACCTAGCTGAGGCTATCTGATAAGGGTATATTTTCACATTGGATGAGGCATAAATAGGAAGGAAGTTTTTATCATTCACGAGAGCCTGTAATCGTGTTGTTTCTGCTACTGCCTGATATTTGTTAGTGAGCATTGTACATACTTCCATCATCTTGCGTTAATTATAGCATAAAAATTACATCAGTAGATTATATTAAACATTCCACGAGAGGCCACTCACGCTGCCTTGACCAGGTTTTTACTGTTTGCATGGTATAACTTTTAACCATAAAAAGGTAAAATTGTTTCTACCCCGCTCTGGGAGCTGCTTTTAGAATTGCATTTATTATTTCTGTTTTCATTTATGTTTCCGTACTTTTCCCTTTTCAGCTCGGACTTCTGCATTCGGGATACAGCAAGCTCGCTAACGCTCGTGCTACGCTCCGCTACGCACTGTATCACCAGCACAGTACCAGCGGAAAGCATACAGTCAAAAAATAACAAATGATGTGTTTATTCACCAAACTGACATGATATGATTTTGGGGTTGTGCTAATAAAGTGTTTTTGTTGTGTGTGGTGTAGTTGTGGTGCATGTGTTTGCTGAACAATAGATATTAGAAAGTGAATTTAAGCAGCTTTCCTTAATGCCCACTGGTTCAACATATATATCAGTTTTGTACTGCATTCGCTAGCCAACTGTTCTTTCAGTGTCCGTATGTATGGTTCGATATAAGACGCATTCTTTCCACCATTTAAAGAGTCTATTGTAGACTCTTTTTTTATTATTAAAAAATATATAGCAAAATTGTACTATAGTTCAAATTATTCTACTTTAGATTATGGAAGATTTGTATTTAAGACCATAAACTAGTATTATGAACGATATAGAATTATTACAAACTTTTGGATTTAATTTCAAGATCGAGAGACTTAGGCTAAAACTATCACAAGAAGATGTTGCATTTAAAACTGGTTTTAGTATTTCATATATTAGCAATGTTGAAAATGCAAAACACAATATTTCATTATGTAATGCTGTAAAGCTTGCTAAAATTGTTGATAAAAGTATAGATGAAATGTTAATTGCAAAATAGTGTAAAAAAAAATTTGTTTTTGATATATAATGAAGTATATGATAAAACAAATAATTCCAATAATATTATTAACAATTTCAAATATATTCATGACATTTGCCTGGTATGGACATTTAAAATATAAATCGTCTCCTCTTTTTATAGTAGTTTTGATAAGTTGGCTTATAGCATTTGTTGAATATTGTTTTCAGGTTCCTGCCAATCGTATCGGGCATGAGTTTTTTAGTGCTGCACAATTAAAAACATTACAGGAAGTTATAACTTTAGTTGTTTTTAGTATTTTTTCAGTGTTTTATTTGAAAGAAGAGTTTAAATGGAATTATTTAGTTGGTTTTGTATTTATAGTTATTGCAGTCTTTTTTATATTTAAAAAATAGTTTTATTTATACATATGCATAATTTCATTAACTTTATCCAATATTTTTTGGTTTTCACTCTGGACTTTTTTGCTACCTTCCTCAATAATTTGTTTAATTGTATCTTGATTTGAGACCAGTTCAGTTCGTTTTTGACGAATTGGTTCAAATTTTTGGTTAATTAAGCAAGCAAGTCTTTTTTTGCAATCTTGGCAACCAATTTGAGCATTTTGACATTCATATTTTATTTGATTTATTAATTCAAAGTTATCTTTTGCAAATGCTTCATAATATTTAAAAGCAACCTGACAGTTCTGAACATTACCACAGTCTGTTTTTCTGATGCGGTTTGGGTCAGTTATTGCTTTTAGTATTTTTTCTTCTGTAGTTTTTTCATCATCGGAAATTTTAATATCATTATTGAATGATTTTCCCATTTTTTGACCATCGACACCTAAAAGCATTGGTACATGCGTTAAAAGCGGTTTGGGTTCAATAAAAAAATCAGTATTATAAATGTTATTAAATCGTCTTGCAATATCACGTGTAATTTCAATATGTGCAACCTGGTCAATTCCTACTGGAACATATTGTGCGTTAAAAATCAGAATATCCGTTGACATTAAAACAGGATATCCCATAAGTCCATAGCTTATGGAGGATGTGTTTTCAGATTTATCTCTAAGTATTTTAGCCATATCTTTTAAGGTTGGATCGCGTTCTACCCAATTTTGAGGTGTAATCATACTTAAAAGTACATGAAGCTGACATACCTGAGGTATTTTTGATTGTACATATATAGTTGAAACATTTGGGTCAATCCCACAACTTATCCAATCCATGACAACATCCATAATATTTTGTTGTAAATCTTCTGTGTTGTCATATTTAGTAGTCAAAGCATGTAAATCCGCAACACCAAAGAAGCACTCATAATTGTTTTGGAGATTAACCCAATTTGATAAAACGCCTATAAAGTGTCCTAAATGTAGTTTACCTGTTGGACGCATACCTGACATAAGTTTTTGTTTCATTAAATTTTTTACCTTCAAATATTAAATATCCGCTATTAATATTATACAACGGATATAAATTTGGTGTATAATTTTTTTATGATAAAGTTTTTGAAAAATTTAATTGTAATATCAATAGGTGCAGCATTAGCAGCTTTTTCGCTTGAGTGTTTTTTGGTTCCAAATAAAATTATTGATGGCGGGATTGTTGGTATTTCAATGATGTTAAGTACGATAACAAAATACCCTTTGGGGCTTTTTACATTTTGTTTAAACCTGCCTTTTATATTTTTGGCACTTCAACGGTTTGGAAAAAGATTTGTCATTAATACCTTTTGGGCAATAAGCATGCTATCTTTGTCATTGTCATTATTTCATCATCACGTTGCAACTAATGATGCCATTTTGGCAACTGTTTTTGGTGGAATAATTTTGGGTTTAGGTGTTGGATTGATACTTAAAAGTCAGGCAGCTGTTGATGGAACTGAAATTATTGCTATCCGGTTAACAAAAAAAATAGGTTATTCGGTTGGTGAAATTATTATGTGTATTAATATATTTATTTATACGCTTTCAGGTTTTTTATATGGTTTTGACCGTGCAATGTATTCAATATTGACTTATTTTATTGTTTATCGAGTTATTGATATGGCTATTGACGGGTTTAATGAAGCTAAGTCTGTTTTTATTGTAACGGACTATTCGAAGTTAATAGGCGATGCTTTGTTAAAAGAACTGGACAAAGGCGTAACTTATATTGATGCAGAAGGTGGTTATACAGGTAAAGCTAAACGTATTGTATATTGTGTTATTTCACGTATGGAACTTGTTAAACTAAAATCTCTTGTTCATGAAATTGATGAAAATGCTTTTATAGCTGTTGAAAATGTTCATGAGTTTGAAGGAAAAAGATATAGAAAAAAAGCTTAGAAATATTAGTTTTAAAAACTAGGAACTATTTTTTGAAAATGAACGACTAACCTTCATTAATAAAATAAACATTGCAAAAAATTAAATTCCGAGAATAATATATTCAAGCATTTTTTAATTTTTCTGTATAATATTTTCCATACTTGTATTATTCCAATTATATTGCCGCTTAATCAAATCTTTAATAAAATTAGATCAATAAGTTTTTTATAGATTTCAAGTTTCGTAACAAAGTTTATAAAATTAATTTGAAAAATTGTGTATTTGTAATAAAATAAGATGTATTGTAAAAATAAAAATTAAAGTGGGAATAAAAATGGCATTAACTTTTCAGGAATTAATATTAAACTTGTCAAAATACTGGAGTGATTATGGCTGTATAATCCAGCAACCTTATGATATTGAAAAAGGTGCAAGCACAATGAACCCGGCAACTTTTTTGCGTTCACTTGGACCTGAGCCTTGGAATACAGCAATGGTGGAACCATGCAGAAGACCAACAGATGCAAGATATGGCGAGAATCCAAATCGTTTGGGACATTATTTTCAATATCAGGTTATTTTAAAACCTTCACCTGATAATGCGCAAGAATTATATTTAGATTCTTTAAAAGCGATGGGGATTGATTTATCAAAACATGATGTTCGCTTTGTTGAAGATAATTGGGAATCACCAACGCTTGGTGCAGCAGGCGTAGGTTGGGAAGTTTGGCTTGACGGTATGGAAATAACCCAGTTTACATATTTCCAACAAGTAGGCGGGCTTGAAATAAAACCTGTTGCGCTTGAACTTACCTATGGGCTTGAGCGTATTGCTATGTATTTACAAAATGTGAATTCTGTTTTTGATGTTATGT
Source organism: uncultured bacterium (assembly GCA_900553845.1). GTDB lineage: Bacteria > Cyanobacteriota > Vampirovibrionia > Gastranaerophilales > Gastranaerophilaceae > UMGS1477. The sequence goes on along the minus strand of USEW01000001.1, from coordinate 18,870 downwards.
GGAATAAAAGTATAAAATATGGTGAAATATACTTACAAAACGAAATTGAACAATCAAAGTATAATTTTGAAGTGTCAAATGCAAAAAGCTTATTTCAGATGTTTGATTTGTATGAAAACGAAGTTAATTCCTGTGTAAATGCAAATCTTGTTTTGCCTTCATACGATTACACTTTAAAATGTTCTCATACCTTTAACCTGCTTGATGCTCGTGGGGTAATAAGTAAAGATGAGAGAATAAATTATATAAACCGTGTTCGTAAAATGGCATCAAGTGTTGCAAAATTATATGTGAAACAAAGAGAAGAATTAGGATATCCTTTAATAAAAAAAGCGTAAGCTAAAGTTAATAATAAGAAAGTGAGATAAGCTATTGTTGAAAAATTTATTTAAAAATATTACTAAAATAAAAAATCCTGACGAAATGATAGAAAATGCCAAAAAAGCAGGTTTAAACAAAACATTAACAGCATTTGACTTAGTAATGTTAGGTGTAGGAGCTATTATAGGTTCAGGAATCTTCACGGTTGTTGGTATAGCAGCAGCTGGTGGCGCTCAAGGACCTGGTGCCGGTCCAGCGCTGGTTATTTCAATGGTTATTGCTTCAATAGCTTGTATTTTTTCAGCTTTATGTTATTCAGAATTTGCCTCAATGATACCCGTAGCGGGAAGCGCATACACGTATACATATGCAACAATGGGAGAATTTGCAGCCTGGATTGTCGGCTGGGTGCTTCTTCTTGAATATGCTATTGGATTTATTGCTGTAGCAAGTGCCTGGACAGGTTATCTTATTCAGTTCCTAAAAGGTTTCCATTTTCTGCCACAATTTATAACAAACCCGCCAATTTGGCTTATAAGTGACTATCAAAGTGCTTTTGCTTTTTGTGAAAAAAATGGGTTAAATCCTTTTGATGAAATACCTCATTTGGGCGCTATTCCAATTTCATTAAATCTTCCTGGAATATTAATGGCTATAGTATTGATGTGTATTTTAGTTAAAGGTATAAAAGAGTCGACAAAAATGGCTTCACTTATGGTGCTTATAAAAATAAGCGTTATAATGATGTTTGTTATTACAGGTGCTTTTTATGTGAAGCCTGAAAACTGGGTGCCATTTGCACCAAACGGATTTAGCGGTATATTTATGGGTGCATTTATCATTTTCTTTGCTTATATAGGCTTTGATGCCATTGCTACAACAGCCGAAGAAGCTAAAAACCCTCAAAAAGATTTGCCAATAGGCATTATTGGATCATTATTATGTTGTACAATTATTTACGTTCTTGTAGCGCTTGTTCTAACAGGTATGATACCGACAAATCAAATAGATCTTCACGCTCCAATAGCTCATGTTATGAGACTTGTCGGACAAAACTGGGTTGCAGGACTTATTTCTTTGGGCGCTTTAACAGGGCTATCTTCTGTATTACTTGTTTTATATCTTGCTACAACTCGTGTTTTGTATGCTATGAGCCGGGATAATTTTTTACCTGCTATTTTTCAAAAAGTGCATAGCAAATATAAAACTCCTCATGTTATAACTATATTTGTGGGTACTTGTATAATTTTCGGATCATTATTTTTTAATATTAATATAGCGGCTGAAATGTGCAATTTTGGAACTTTCACATCATTTATCATTGTTTGTGTTGCTGTTTTGATTTTAAGAAAAACAGAACCAAATCGTCATCGTCCTTTTAAAGTTCCCTTTTCACCTTTATTCCCTATTTTAGGTATAGTGTGTTGTTCTGGTTTAATGCTTTATTCAATGAAATTTTTGACAACTTCTAGATTGCTTTTCCCAATTTGGCTTGTATTTGGAGCGTTAATATATTTTAGTTACGGTTATCAGGTTAATCGTAAAAATGAACTTAATAAACTGAAAGACGGAAATGATAACCAAAAGATTAACGAAATAGAGTCAAAAGTATGAAAAAAATAAAAGAATTTATTAATAATTTACTATCAAAAAAAACAGCCGATGAATTTATACAAGAGTCAAATAATTCAAAATTAAAGAAAAATTTAAATGCTTTTGATTTAATAATATTAGGAATTGGTGCTGTTGTAGGAACAGGTATATTTACAATTATTGGTATTGCAGCTGTTGGCTCAACACCAGAATTTGGAGCAGGACCGTCAGTTGTTTTGTCAATGATTTTAGCCGCAATAGCTTGTGTATTTACCGCTTTTTGTTATTGCGAATTTGCCTCAATGATGCCAGTTTCAGGAAGTGCATATACATATACTTATGCAACAATGGGAGAATTTGCAGCCTGGATTGTAGGTTGGATTTTGATGCTTGAATATGCAGTCGGAAATATTACTATTGCTTGTGCGTGGACTGACTATTTTCTACAATTTTTAAAAGGTTTTCCATTCCTTCCAAACTGGTTGCTTAATCCTCCGATATGGCTTGTTAACGACTATCGAAGCGCAGTTGAAGTATGTCAAAAGTCAAATTTGAATCCTGATTTGGTTATTCCAAAACTTTTTAATTTAATACCTTTTTCAATAAACTTACCAGCTATATTGCTGCTTGTTGCTGTGACACTAATACTTGTTCGCGGGGTAAAAGAATCAACTAAAGTTGCGGGTTTTATGGTATTTGTAAAACTTGCTGTTATTTTTCTATTTATTGGAGTTGGTATGTTTTATGTAAAACCTCATAACTGGGTGCCATTTTGTCCAAATGGTTTTGGAGCGATCACAATGGGAGCCTTTATTATTTTCTTTGCTTATGTTGGTTTTGATGCAATATCAACGGCTGCTGAGGAGACAAAAAATCCGCAAAAGAATTTGCCAATAGGTATTCTTGGAACTTTGCTTATTTGTACTACTATATATGTTCTTGTAGCGCTTGTTTTAACAGGTATAATGCCGCAAACTATGATTGATATCCATGCGCCAATTGCTAAAGCTATGATGTATATAAATCAAAATTGGGTTGCAGGATTAATTTCAATAGGTGCATTAACCGGATTAAGCTCTGTTATAATGGTGTACCAATTAGGAACTACTCGTATTATATATTCAATGAGTCGGGATGGGTTTTTGCCGCCTTTTTTAAAAAAAATACATCCAAAATTTCATACACCCCATGTTATAACGTATTTATGTGGAACACTTGTTATAATTGGCTCTTTATTTATGGATTTAAAAGTGTCGGCGGAATTGTGCAATTTTGGAACTTTCACATCATTTATCATTGTTTGTATAGCTGTTTTGATTTTAAGAAAAACAGAACCAAATCGTCATCGTCCTTTTAAAGTTCCTTTTTCACCTTTATTTCCAATATTGGGTATAATTTTAAGCGGCGGATTGATGCTGTATTCAATGAAATTTTTGGAGATATCTTCAGTTCTATTTCCAATATGGCTGTTGTTGGGCGTAGTTTTTTACTTTATGTATTGCTATAAAAATAAAAGACTACTTATCAAAAATAAAGACTCAAATAACATTTTGACTTTAAGTAAAAAATAGACGATAATATTGATTATTTAAACTTTGGGGAATTTGTTTTATATGGGAAGAATAAAAAGAATAATAAGTTTTTTTATACTCCAGATATTTATCATAAATTTTGTATTTTGTTCAAATTCTAATTGTTTTGCAAACGAAAATACAAAAAAATTAGAAGGACATGCACAATTTTATGAATATAATGATGACCAAGTAAAGAATATATTTACAGGTGAAACACATAAGATTAAGTCAAAAGATGTAATAAAAATGACAGTATCAGAAGTGTTATCATCAGGTTTTACTCAAGAGGGTGACGAATTTTTTGCCCAGATAACGCAGGATGTTGAAGGAAAAGGCGGGGTTGTTTTGCCTATTGGTACGGTTGCACATGGTACAGTTAAAGAAATGGAAGATTCAAAACGCCTTGGACGAGATGGTTGGATTGAGATAAATTTTGACTATTTAGTGACACCTGATGGGCGTCAAATTCCTATTGAGGGAAAAATGTCAACCAAAATGCATCCTGTAAAAGGCGTTGCAAAAACAGTTTTAGTTGATACCGGTTATACCATAGCAGGCGGTGTTGTTGGTGGTTTTGCTGCTTTAAACCTCCTTGGTATTGAAGCGGCTATTGCATCTCAAGGGTATACAATAGCAGGCGGTGCTGCTATTGGTGGTGCTATTGGGCTTGGAATAAGTCTATTCCGTAAAGGTAAGGATGTTTTAATCTCTCCAGGTGATGAAATTAAAGTCCGTGTGCTTACCCCTGTTGAATTGCCTGTTATTTCAGATGAAGCTTTAATGGTTGATGAATTAAAACTTGAAGGACTTGATGTAAAAATAACAAACGTTAAACTTGAAAAAGACCCCTTTGGCGAAATGAATACTTATAATTTATCTTTAATTATACTTAATAACACTGATAAATCCTTTTCAAGTTTTGACCTTGCTTTAATAAGTGAATTAAATCGTGTATTTTATCCTTCTGTTTTTGCAGATAACACACTTCTTATGAAAACAATAAATCCGCAGGATAGAGTTTCAGGTCGGCTTTCATTTGCAGTTGATAACCCCAAAAACAATCATTGGCTTGTGTTTTTTGACCGTCGTACTCGCAAACCGCTTGCTAAAATATCAATTGATAACGCAATAAGACTTGCAAAACAAAAAGAACGCGAAAAGAAAAATAATTAATTTATTTATTATATATTTAAAATTTTTATGTGTTAAAATCTTATAATAAAGTAGCAAATATAAAGAAAAAGTATAGGAGATTATAATTGTGGAAATGACTCAAATGAGATATGATATCGCTGATATAAACCTTGCCGACCAGGGGAAAAGACAAATAGAATGGGCGTTTAAAGATATGCCTGTTTTAAAAAGCATTATGGAACGTTTTGAAAAAGAAAAACCATTTGCTGGCTTAAGGCTCACAAGTTGTGTCCATGTTACAAAAGAAACAGCTTGTTTATGTATAGCAATGAAAGCTGGCGGAGCAGATGGTATTCTTGTTGCTTCAAACCCGCTTTCAACACAAGATGATGTTGCTGCAGGTCTTGTTAAACATTATAATATTCCTGTTTTTGGTTATGCAGGTGAATCAAAAGAAGTTTATGCCCAGCATGTTAAAATAGCTTTGAATCATAATCCAAATTTGATTATTGATGATGGGTGCGATCTTGTAGCTACAATTCACAAATCAAGAACTGATTTAATCCCAAATATCATTGGCTCAACAGAGGAAACAACAACCGGGATAATTCGTTTGGAAGCTATGGAAAAAGAAGGTGTTTTAAAATTCCCTTCATTGGGTGTAAATAATAGTTTAACAAAACATTTGTATGATAATCGTTATGGTACTGGTCAAAGTGTTATTGATGGAATATTAAGAGCGACAAATATTCTTCTTGCCGGCAAAACATTTGTTATTTGCGGTTATGGTTGGTGTGGTAAAGGTGCTGCTTTAAGAGCGCGCGGATTGGGTGCAAATGTAATCGTTACTGAGGTTGACCCGTTAAAAGCACTTGAGGCTGCTATGGAAGGATATCGTGTTATGCCTATTGCTCAAGCCGCTAAAGAGGGTGATATTTTCTTATCAATTACCGGTGACATTAATGTTGTTGATGTTCATCATATGATGGAGATGAAATCAGGTTCGTTTGTTTGTCAGGCCGGTCATTTTGATGTTGAAGTGAATGTAAACGGACTTAAAAAAGTGACAAAAGAAATAAAGCAAATCCGTCCATCGTTGGAAGAATATGTATTAAATAATGGTAAATCTATTTATGTTTTGGCTGAAGGACGTTTAGTTAACTTGATAGCAGCTGAAGGTCACCCTGCTTCTGTTATGGATATGAGTTTTGCTAATCAGGCATTGGGTGCTGAATTTATTGTTAAAAATAAAGGAAAGTTAGAAAATAAACTTTACACACTTCCACATAATGTTGATGTCGAAATTGCAAAAATAAAACTCCAATCGATGGGTATTGAAATTGATACATTGACTGATGAACAACAAAAATACTTAAATACCTGGAACGAAGGCACTGTTTAAAGCTCAAATTAAAAATAATTTTAATATTATCATAAAAAGCACTACGATTATTAAAATAATAATGATTGTTTTTTACTAATAACATAATACTAACTAAAAAGTAGCAGTGCGAGCAGGATTCTTAAATTTTGTAATATTTGCCTGGAATAGTAAATCAAAACTGCCAACCGGTCCGTTTCTATGTTTTGCTATAATAATTTCTGCTTTACCCTTATTTTCAGGATTATCTTTTTCATAATATTCATCACGATAAATAAACATAACAACGTCAGCATCTTGTTCGATTGCGCCTGATTCACGAAGGTCAGACAACATAGGACGGCGATCTTTTCGTTGTTCAACAGCACGAGATAGCTGGGACAAGGCAATAATTGGCACCTGAAGTTCACGGGCAAGTGTCTTTAACCCTCGAGATATGGCTGATATTTGCTGGTTACGGTCATCGCCTTTTGAATTATCCTCCATCAACTGAAGGTAATCAATTACAATTAAGCCCAATTGTTTTTCTTCCATGGCTAACCGGCGGCATTTTGCACGTATATCCATAACAGAAGCACCTGCTGCGTCATCAATATATATCGGGGCATCGGTAAAATAATTCATGGCTTCGGTTAATTTTTCCCAGTCTTTTGGTTGCATATTGCCTGAACTTAGCCTTTGGGTATCAACTTCAGCTTCTGAGCATAACATACGTTTTACTAGCTGCTCTTTTGGCATCTCAAGAGAGAATATAGCAACAGGTTTGTTGTCACGTAATGCAGCATTTTGTGCAATATTTAATGCAAATGCTGTTTTACCCATTGATGGACGTGCCGCTAAAATAATCAAATCCGATTTTTGAAGGCCTGATGTCATTTCATCCAAATCATAAAACCCACTTGATGTACCTGTTAGTTCATCTCTATGGTTATAACGATATTCAATCTGTTCAAAACTTGTTAATACAAGATCTTTTATTGCAATTAAATCTGTTGTTGTGCGCTCCTGAGCTATATTAAAGATAAGTTTTTCCGCTGTATCAAGTGTAGCCTCTGTTGTCAAATTATCATATGCCATTTCAACAATATCCGACCCTGCTGCAATAAGTTGACGCTTTATTGACTTCTCCTGAATCATTTTTGCATAGTATTCAATATTGGCAGTTGTTATCGTATTTAATGCAAGATCGTTTATATAATCACGACCCCCAACAGCCTCCAATGCCCCTTGATTTCTTAATTCATCGGATACTGTTAAAATATCAATCTGCACATTTCCTCTATTATACAAATTAAGCATGGTTTCATAAATAACCTTATGAGCTTTAAAATAAAAACTTTCTGGTTTTATATATTCTACAATTCTGTTTAAAACAACCGGATTGACAAGAATTGCTCCTAAAATTGATTCTTCGGCTTCTTTATTATGTGGCGGAAGTTTTGTCACTTTCTCTTTTTTCATATATTCCCCCGTTTTATTAAATCAAGTCCAACCAGAATGTAAGTTTCTTTCATGTATTCCCTCGCTTTATTACATCTTTTATCCACCTGTGGCATCCAAACTCATTTCATTATAATTTTCTTTGCACGTTTGTTTCAAATTATTGACAACTTGCAATTTTTGCATTCCGTTACAGGGTTTGCCTTTCACTTCGGCAGATTGCTGCGAACTTTCGTGCTAGGTGAGTTTTTCAAGCACGCACGGCGCACTTGTCAAAATTTGACTCCGCACGGCTTACGCTTTTTTCACGCATTCCCCCCGCTTGTTGGCGAATAAGTCCAATCGGTGGTTTACGCTTTTCCGCTCCTGTGGAGTTTTCTTTAAAACTCTTACGTCGCTCATTCATAGGCTCCGTTTGTATTTCGCTGCCGCCTTCGCGTCAGACAAAATTACAAACTCGCTTTGGCTTACGCTTTTAATTATAAAACAAAAACAAAAATATTTATGTTAATTAAAGTAAAATCTATAGCACGCTAGGTTTAAAGACTATATTGAAATAGGATTTGTTCTTACACTTTGAGTATACGGATTTATATTTGCTCTTCCTTTAAAAACTATATTACTTTCAGGTTTTGGTTTTATAATTATATTATTTTCAACTGTAGGAGCAGGATTTTGTTTTTTATTGTTTTTTGACCATTTTGAAGCAATATAATTACGTGCAAGGGGAGTTACAATATTACAAGCTATAACGGATGCTATTAAATTTGTTAAAATATCGACACCGTTTTTAAATTTTTTAAATTTAGCAAGATCATCTACGTTGTCTTTCAATAAATCCGATATGTTACTTTTTTCAAAATGTTTTGAAAGTTCGATTTTTTTATCTTTTGCTGCTTTTTCAACAATGGGTTTTATTGTATCACTTGTTATTTTTCCTTTTTCTAACCCCCAGTTCACACAGGTCTGAACCAATTTTGTAAACCCAAGGTACATTCCACAGTTGACAGCTCCATCAGCTATTTCCTGTCTTATTAAAAATCCTTTTTCTTCTTTCGGTATTTTTTTATTTAAATTTAATACAACAACCTGCGCAATAGCAGATGTGAACCAGCCTAAGGCACCCATCCAGATAAGCATGTTTCCACCACCTTCTGAAAACTGCTTATATAAAAATTGTTTACCTTTTTCAAATATATTTTTTAAACTCATATCTACTTAACCTCCTCTATAACCGACTTTTGAGGTTGTTTTTGTTTTGAAAAATGTTTTTTTATTGCATCATAAGGTTTTGCTATGCCATTTGTTAAAAGTGCCGTTAAAGGAGCATCAATTAAAAAATTCGTTCCTAACATTATTATCGTTGCAAGAAAAGTCCCCATTGCGTTATGATAATTTTTTAACTTATCAGCTGGAATATCTTTTATATCAGGTTTAAATATTTTTGCATTTGATAATTTAATACACCAGTCACGTATAAAATATCCTGTTGTCATTCCAACAATTGTTTTTGCAATAGTTTTTTGAACAGAAATATCACGCGTTTTTTCATCAACATTTTTATTAAAATAGTCAATTAACGGCTGAGTTAAAAGAGCTGTAACACCTATTGCAAGACGCTGCTGTGGAGATGATACATGTTGATCGCAAAAATCAACAGTTTTCTTTATAAAATCTTTCTTTATATTTATTTGCGGCATATGTTTTAAAAAAAAGTTAGATATCTTCATAAATATTATAATGTTCCTGCTATTTACATGGTTCCATTTACATAACATCTCAACATAAAATAATTTGCTAGTTTCGAAAAAAATTGTTACATTTTTTAATTTTATGGTTTAATTAAATTTATGATTGATTATTTAAATAGATTATTAGATGAAAAAAATGCAAAGTTTTTACTAGTTAACTCAACAAACGAATTTTTGACAGAATTTAATGAGCTTAATTATAATGCACGCTATCATCTTACAGGTTTTAAAGGCTCTCAAGGTGAAGTTCTTTATTCAAAAGATAAAATCCGGCTTTTTGTTGACCCAAGATACCATGAAATGGCCTCAATTCAGATTAAAGACAAAAATATAGAAATTGTTAAACTTTCTTTATCCCAGTCTTTTTTTAATGCTTTAAAGTCGACAATTAATTTTAACGAAAAAATATTAATTAACCCTAAAAAAATATCGTTTAATTTTTTTAAACTGTTTGCTTCTTATTTTGTAAACTATGAATTTTTAAACAGTGACCCTGTTCTTGAATTCGTCAAACCAGAAAAAAACGAGATAAAAGAATCTTTGTCATTTGTACCTAAGTATATTTCCGGTATGTGTACGTTTCAAAAAATAAACAGATTAAAGAAATCACTTAAGTCCAATCATGACATTTTCTTTATTTCAAATCTTGCTGATATTGCTTATATTACAAATTTAAGAAATTACTTGCAAAACTTTTCATCAACTTTTTTCTCCCGTTTAATTATTCACAAAGATAAACCAGCTATTTTATTTACGGATTTTAAAATCCCTGATAAAAATGATTTTAATGAATCTATTATTGTTTTAAAACAGAATGATTATATTAATTATTTAAATAGTTGCAATGATATAGCAAATGTTTTAATAAATAAAAATTACATAAATCTTTTTGATTATAATCTTTTAAACATAAAATTTAATATCAAAAACGACAATTTTAGTTCAACTTTAAAATCGGTAAAAACAAAAGAAGAAATAAACCATTTAAAATCTGCTTTTAAAAGAACCGATAATGTTATAAAAAAAGTTGAGAATATTATAGCAAGTGGAGCTACCATTAACGAAAAGCAGCTTTATAATACTATTGAAAACGAATTTAAAACAAAACATGCTGCTACTAATTTAAGTTTTTCACCCATTGTAGGTTTTGGCTCAAATTCTTCAATTATACATTATAGTTTCCCAGATGAAAAGTGTAATATTAAAGATGGTGACTATGTTCTTGTTGACACAGGCGGATATTTTGAAGGCGGATATGCCACTGATATAACAAGGACTTTCTGTCGTGGTATACCAGATAATGAACATAAAAAAATATATACCTTGGTTCTGAAAGCGTTTTTAAATGCATTTTTCTCAAGAAGAATTAAAAATGGGTATAAACTTGATAAAATAGCACGTGAAATACTTGAGCCTGCAAAAAATGACGGTTTTTTATTTAACCATGCTTTAGGACACGGCGTCGGTATTAACGTTCATGAAATGCCGCCAACTATTTCAAAATCAAAATTTTCAAGACGAAAACTTAAACCCGGCATGGTGTTTACAATCGAACCAGGGTTGTATAAGGAAAAAAACTTTGGAGTCCGTCTTGAAAATACAGTTTATACTGTTAAAGATAAAAACGGAGAATTAAAACTTAAAACTCTCGTTAAATTCCCATTTGAAGAAAAATGTATTGATTTCAACTTATTGTCAAAAGTTGAAAAAAGATGGTACCGAAAATATAATAGGTTGATAAAAGAAGCGTAAGCCAAAGCGCAGCACTTGAGCGGCTGCGGCTCAGCAGGCGCAAAAGTGCAGAGTCAAATTTTTGGTAGGGCACAGTCGAGCGAATGCGAGCGAGCCCGTAACTTGGAACAATCCGTCGAAGTGAAAGGCGAAGCCTGTAACGTGATGCAAGGATTGTGACAAGCCAAATAATTTGGTACCAGCGAACAGAGGTGTTTTCGAAGAAAACTCCACAGGAGCGGGAAGCGTAAACCACCGATTGGACTTTAATACAAAAGCTGGGGAATTTATGAAAGACCTACACATTGATTGGACTTGGTATAATAGAACAGGGGAATTTATGAAAGAAACCTACACTTTGATTGGACTTGAATTAACAGAGCTGGGGAATTTATGAAAGAAACCTACACTTTGATTGGACTTGAATTAATAGAGCTGGGGAATTTATGAAAGAAACCTACACTTTGATTGAACTTGAATTAATTGATCTGGAGAATTTATGAAATAATGTAAAACAAGAATTGGACTTGGTATAATAGAACAGGGGAATTTATGAAAGAGATAAATAGCAAAGATAATGAAAAAATTAAACATGTTGTTAAATTAGTAAACAGTAAAAAATACCGTGAAAATCATAAAAAGTTTGTTGTAGAAGGGTTTAAAGCTATTTATGATGCATATTCCTTTGGCTTAAAAGCTGACAATGTCTTTATACATTCTTCAAAAGTGCCAGAATTTGATTTTGTTGAAAATTCCAAACTCATAATTGTGAATGAAAATATCTTAAAAAAAATCTCAACTACAGATTCTTTTTCAAAAAGTGTTGCTGTTTTTAACACAGTTGATTATAATATAAATGATTTAAAAAACAAAAAAACAATAGCTCTTTTTGAAAATATAAAAGACCCTGGCAACCTTGGTACAATATTAAGAAGTGCAAACGCATTTGGTGTGGAAGGAATTATTTTATATGGGGATACAATCGATATTTATAACCCAAAAGTTATCCGTTCTTCAGTAGGAAATTTTTTAAAGATACCAATTGTAAAAATTAATGACCTGCCAACACTCAAAGAAATATTTTCCGAACACAAGTTTTATGCAACAAAAGTAGATACAAATGTTGGCTTGGAAACAATAAAGTTCAAAGACAAAAAAATAATAATGTTTGGTTCCGAAGCCACTGGATTAAGTAATGAACTTTCTACGGCTGCAGATGAATTTTTTACTATAAAAATGAAAAATAAAGTTGAATCTTTAAACCTCTCTGTTGCAGCTTCAATTGTTTTTTATAGTTTATAATCATTTTATTTTTATTTCTTATTAACAAGTTTATAAATATCATTCACTACTTTAAACAACTCAGAGGCAGTTTTGAAATCAATCATATTTGCCCCATCGCATAATGCACAGTCTGGATTTGGATGAACTTCAAAGAAAAGCCCTTTAGCTTGGGCTGCAACAGCCGCTTTAGCAAGAGTCGGCACAAATCTTCTTTCACCACCAGAATCTTTACCATTTGCACCAGGAAGCTGTACGCTGTGTGTTGCATCAAAAATAAGCGGATAACATAAATCTTCCTGTATTATTGGCACTGAACGAAAATCAACTACAAGGTTATTATAACCAAACGAAACACCTCTGTCTGTTATTAAAATACGGTCGTTTCCTGAATCAGATACTTTCTTTGCTGTTTCTTTCATCTGATATGGTGATAAAAACTGACCTTTTTTTATATTAACAACACGCCCGGTTTTAGCACACGCCACAAGCAAATCAGTTTGACGCGACAAAAAAGCCGGGATCTGAATCACATCTGCCACTTCTTTCGCAATAAAAGCCTCAGATGGCATATGTACATCCGTTACTACAGAAACATCATATTCTTTTTTAACCTTACTTAAAATTTCAAGTCCTTTATCAATACCCGGCCCGCGATATGAATTTATCGAACTTCTATTTGCTTTATCATACGAAGATTTAAAAATAAAGTTTATATCAAGACTAGAGCATAGCTCTTTTAAAAATTCACACGTTTTAAATACAATATCTTCACTTTCTATGACACAAGGTCCAGCCATTATTGTTAGTCTATCACCGCCTATTTCAAAATCATTCAATTTTACTTTTTTCATATATTCCCTCGCTCTATTAAACCAAGTCCAATCATTATCCTGGTTTCTTTCATATATTCCCCCACTCTATTAAAACCAAGTCCAATCATTGTACTAGTTTATTTCATATATTGCCAGACTCTAGTTATATCTTTCTTATTTTAAATGTTTTTATTACGTTTCTATTATAACAGAAATAATAAATATCTGTTGAAATTTTATTCAAATAATGCAATAATATATAATATCAGGAGATAAATAAAAAAATGTATATTGATGAATTGCTTACAAATTCAATAAATATGAGAGCGAGTGATGTACATTTGTCAGTGAATATGCCACCTGTAGTGCGCATTGATGGCAAACTTGTCAGGACGGACTTACCTGTACTAACCCGGCAAAGTATTGAAGAATTGCTGCTTCCTATATTATCAAACGAACAAAGACGTCAATTGGAACAGACCTGGGAGCTTGATATGAGTTATACCGTAAAAAATACCGGTAGATTTCGTCTTAATATATACAAACAGTGCGGAACATATGCAGCAGCCTTTAGAAGCATAAACACAACTCCACCTTCATTTGAAGATTTGGGTTTAAAAGAAATTGTAAAGAAAATTTGTGAAAAACCGCGTGGACTTATTCTGGTTACAGGACCTACGGGCAGTGGTAAAACTACTACTCTGGCTGCTATGATTGATTATATAAATGCAACACGTGCAGATCATATTTTAACTGTTGAAGACCCAATTGAGTTTATACATACTTCAAAAAAAGGTATCGTCCATCAACGCGAACTTGGACAAGATACAAGAAGTTTTGCTAACGCTTTAAAATCTGCTTTACGTGAAGACCCAGATATTATACTTCTTGGGGAAATGCGTGATTTAGAAACAATTTCACTTGCCTTAACAGCTGCTGAAACAGGCCATTTGGTATTTGGTACTTTGCATACTTCAAATGCTGCCTCAACAGTTGACCGTATTGTTGATGTATACCCAGAAGGTCAACAAACACAAATAAGAATTCAGCTTGCCTCAAGTCTGGTTGCTGTTTTATCACAAACTTTATTACCTAAATTGCTTGAAGATGGTGTAACAAAAAAAGGCAGGGTAATGGCTCAAGAAATTTTGCTTAATAACACCGCTATTGCAAACTTAATCCGCGAGGGTAAAACCGCTCAGATTTATTCAATACTTCAAACTTCAACGGCAAGTGGCATGCAAACTCTTGAAACTGCCTTACAATCATTATATAAACAAAAATTAATTACTTTTGAAGACGCTTTGTCAAAAACTAGCCGTCAGGAAGAATTTATGCGGCTAACCGGCAAGGCAACAAGATAAAAAAAAGGGGATTGAATAAATTATTCAATCCCCTTTTTTAAAATGAAAATTAAAATGTTTTTTAAAGTCAATTTCAAATTTAAACTTCTGCTTCTGTTTTTTCTATTGGTTCTTCAACAACCGGTTCGACTGTTGTAACTTGAGATAACTCTTCGTTTACAGGACTTTGTTCCTCAACAAGTGTTTCATTTATTTCTTCAATAACCGGTTCTTTTGCAGGTTTTTCTTTTTTCGAAACAACAACATTTGAAGGACGTGGCATTGAAACACTGCCGTTGCCTTTTTGACCATAAATATTACCTTTTGAACCATGTGGATGCTCTTGTCTATATCCGCGTTCATGTTCATGACAGCGAGAGTCCCTGCAGTCATTGTTTCCAGGAGCCTGTACTTTTGGTTGATGGATATCTATTTTTACAGCATTATACTGAGGCACCTGACATTGGTATGACATAGCTCCATTAATTCGTTCCATTGACATTATTATTCCCTCCTTTAAGTAGAAAATTTTAGTATCATATATTTAAAAATCATAATAATATTTTTTGCTAGTTTTGAACATTTTTTTTACAAAAATTTACATACTTAACTCAAGTTCCTTATCCGCATTGATTTTTTGAAATTCGTTATTTAAGTTTTCAAATTTGTTATTATTTATTATTGCTTGCATTCCTTTTGCACCAAGAAATTCGTATTTTATTATGCTGTTGCTGCGTTTTTTTATATCTATCATTCTTATATCATTTAATATTTTAAGAAATATAACAATAAAATTAATACTTACCGATAATTTTTCCGAAAGAATATTTAAGTCAATTTCTCCATTTTTATATCTGGAAGCATAAACAATCATTCCACACGCGGTTTTTATAAGATCTTTAAGTGTACATTTTTTATCTTCCTGGCTGTTTCTAGTATTTAATATATTTTTACAATCAACATCCACAATTTCAAGCTGAACTTTTGTTTCACCGTTAAACTGTGAAATTTTAGGTACGAATATTATATCAATATCTGAATTTATTTTTGCATTAATATCTGTTTTATTCCATAACATACACTCGATAGTTTTATTAGTGTTATTTTTGTTACAAATAACAAATTTTAAATGGTTATTATTTACACCTATAATCTTCTTTTCCTTAATTATTACATCTTTAAGCAAAAATAAAGGAGGTTTCATTCCTTCACCAAAGGGCTCAAACTGGTTTATTTTATTAACAAAATCAATAGTTAAATCTTCAAAATCAACCTTTGAGTCAATATAAACATACTTATTGTAAGTTATATCCTCTGTCATTTCGTTTAAAGCTTTATTTAAATTTGCTTTTAAATCATCAAATGTAATTACTTTATTTGAAAACGCACACCCAATTGCGCCTTTATGTCCGCCATAAAATTCAAGAAATTCACTTTGAGTTTTGATAAGTTCATGAATATCCACTTCCTCAACACTTCTTCCAGAGGCGCGGTAAAGTTTTTTTATTTTGTCATATGTAAATAAAATAGCAGGACGGTTGTATCTCTCCACAAGTTTTGAAGCTACAATCCCAACAATGCCGGGATGCCAGTTTGGATTATACAAAATTATAGCATCATTTTTATCTAAGTTTTCATTTTTAATCATCTCTTTTGCTTCAATAAAAACTTCATTGCAAAGACTCTGACGTTGTTCGTTTAGTGTTGTCAATGTCATTATCGCATAGTTTATTTCATCTTCATCCTTTGAGGTAAGAAGTGTAAAAGCTTCATTTATTGATGTTAGTCTACCTTCTGCATTGATTTTAGGAACTATTTGAAAAGCCACAAAATCACTTGTTATATTCTTATTTGTCGAGGCATATGGATGTGTGTCAATAAGTCTTTGTATACCTTTATTAGCTTTGTTTATTAAATTTAGACCCGATTGTACAAAATACCTGTTTTCATTTAATATTGGTACAACATCCCCTATTGTTCCAATTGTGACCAAAACAATTAAATCTTCAATTAATTCTTTGGACTTGTTGTATTTATTTATTAATGCTAAAGCGAGTTTAAAAGCTACACCGACACCAGATAGTTCGTTTAAACTTTCAATCCTACTTAAGCTCAGATTTTCATTTAGAGAACCTTGAGCTTTGGGATTTAATATTGCGTACGAAAAGGGAAGTTCTTTTTTGCTTATATGATGGTCGGTTATTATTAAATCACAGTTAAAACTTTTTATAAATTTTGCTTCTTCAATATCTGATGTTGCGCAGTCGCAGGTTATAATAAGTTTTGCTTTTTTCTTTGACAAAATTTTGACAAGTGCTTTTGTGTTAAGTCCATGGCTTTCATCAACTCTGTTTGGAATATAGTAGTCAACATTGGCCCCTATTTCTTTTAACGTTTTATAAAGAACGGCTGTTGATGTTACTCCATCGCAATCAAAATCACCGTATATTATAATATTTTCGTTATTGTTTATTGCTTTATCAATTCTTGATAAAACCTTTTCCATATCTACAAATACATTGTAGTCAAATGCATATGAATCATTTGGGTTTAAAAAATTATTTAGTTTCTCTAATGTATCAATTTTCCGATTTATTAAAATCCGTGCAAGTTTTTCATTTCCTACAATATTCAAAAATTCTTTTTCAATATTTTGAAAAGTGTTATTATCAATAATTTTCCAGTTTGATTTCATCTCTTTAACTTTTTTCTATACCCGTAAATTTTATTTTAACACAAAGACAATATAATTTTTTCAACAATCCTAGGATATAATAAATGCTCTGTTTTATGGATTTTCTTCTCATAGTCTGCATAACTTGTATTTTTACTAAGCTCAACTTTTTTTTGTTCAATAATTTTCCCATCGTCAATATGTTCGTTTACATAATGAATACTTACACCGGAGTAATTAGCGTTCTTATCTTTATATATCCTCTTTATGGCATCTTTTCCTTTGTATTCAGGCAATAAGGAAGGATGGATATTTATGAATGTTGAAAGTTTTAATGTTTTTTTGTCTATTATTTTCATATAGCCTGCTAAAATACAAAGGTCGTATTTGTTTATAGTTAGAAAATTGCATAAATTGTCATGCTCAACAAAAAAATGTTTTATTTTTAATTTCTTTGCACGTTTGATTGCATAAGAATATTTATTGTTTGTAATTAAAACAAAATCAAGTCTACTTTTTTTTAACCTTTTATTTTTTAAACAACGGAAATATCTTATTATTGCCTCAAAATTTGAACCGTTATAAGAAGCAAAAATTGCAATTTTTGTCATCTTCAACAATTTCTCCGATAATAAAAGGTTCGTATTTTGAGCATATATTTTTTACTTTGTTAAAATCCCCAGACTCAATAATAAGAACCATTCCTATTCCCATATTGAATATATTAAAGGCTTCTTTTTCACCAATTATACTCATAAGTTCTTTAAATATATTGCTGGCTGTTTCAAGAACAATGTTTTTAAAAACACACGCTTTTAAATTTTCAGGAATTATACGTTTTATATTTCCTTCAAGACCGCCTCCTGTAATGTTAGCTGTTTCTTTAATTAAACCCTGTTTATAAAGTTCAAGAATTTCATTCAAATAAATATAAGTAGGTTTTAATGTTTCAATAAATTGACTTTGGGATAATTGTTTTGTTTCATAGAGCTTACGGATTAAAGTAAATCCATTGCTATGTATCCCATTTGACTTTAAAGCAACAATAACATCGCCGAGTTTAAGTTTTCCTTGTCTATTTTTTTCAATAATTGATTTTCCGACAACAAAACCGCAGACATCAAATATGTTTTCTTTTATTAAATCCTTCACCTGGGATGTCTCGCCTCCTATAAGTCTACAATTATATTTTCTTAAAATATCACTTAATTCGCTTAAAAAGATTTTTAAATTATCAATACTTATATTATTGTTAGCAATATAATCAAGAAAAAACAAAGGGTAAGCTCCCTTTGTAGCCAAATCATTAAAATTCATAGCAACAAGATCATTTGCAATGGTGTTAAACATTTTGTACTGTAAAAGCGGTATAATTTTTGTACCAACCCCATCACATGTTGCAGCAAGACCAATTCGTTTTTCATTGTTACTTTCAACATAAAATGACGACGCAAAACTGTTTATTGTATCAACATCAACAAGTTTTTTTAAATGACTGCTTATTTGCTTGTCACATTCAAAATCAACGCCTGTGCTTTTATATGTAATATTCATATTGTTATTTTAGTATAAAAACAATTTTATGAATAGTTAAGAATAAAACAATAATTAGACAAAAACCAAACTTTAGTATAGTTAACATCCTTTAAAAAATGTATAATAATAAAACTATATTAGGGATAAATAAAATATGATAAGTTATAAAATACATAAAAATTTTATTATACTTTCAACAAATGCCTCAAAAGTGGATGAAGCATTTATTAATAAATTAAATAATTTGTACAAAAAATATGAACAACATAAAAAAGTTTTGGATATAACAAATATAA